>JARRNI010000268.1:0-14290 GCA_037385125.1 Pseudolabrys sp. | reverse complement strand
GGCCGGTCACCGCATTGGTGGCGCCGGGCCCGGAGGTCACCAGCACGCAGCCGACCTTGCCGGTCGAGCGGGCATAACCTTCCGCCGCATGCACCGCGCCCTGCTCGTGCCGCACCAGGACATGCTGCACCTTGTCCTGCGCGAAGATGGCATCGTAGATCGGCAGCACCGCTCCGCCCGGATAGCCGAACAGATGCTTCACGCCCTGGTCGGCGAGCGCCTCGATCACCATTTCAGCGCCGCTCATTTCCCGTGTCATGGCATCACCTTTTTCGTCGTCACTCGCACGCTCGCTGAGGAAATAAAAAAGGCCCGCGAAGGGCCATGTCCGGACGAAGCACCTGCGAAACCCCCTGTCAGGGCCGCATGGGCCGCGTCCGAACCTGTACTACCAGTGCAATAATATTGCGCGACATCGTTTTCGTCCGAACTATCGTTGCGCGCGTTATAGGTTCGCTCTCGCACCCGGTCAAGGGGAATTCGCCGGTCCGCGGTCTATTTTAGGTCGCCGCGAGCTGGCTTTCGAGGACTTTCTCCGCCTGCTCCGCCTCGACCCACGGCCAGTCCTTCATCTGATTGCGGAACCAGGTGAGCTGACGCTTGGCGTAGCGGCG
Organism: Pseudolabrys sp.; assembly: GCA_037385125.1. Classification (GTDB taxonomy): domain Bacteria; phylum Pseudomonadota; class Alphaproteobacteria; order Rhizobiales; family Xanthobacteraceae; genus Pseudolabrys. Next base: position 13,676 of record JARRNI010000268.1, on the reverse strand, counting down.
GGTGTCCATCACCGCGCCCGCGGCCGCTTCTTCCAGAGATATTTCACCGGCGAGATGGCGGATCAGCCAGGGCACGCCGTGCGCCTTCATCGCCGGCAGCAAAGGGTCGAGACGGCGCACGGCGAGCCGCCTCACCTCGTCCAGCGCGCCGGCTGCAAGCATAGCCGCGAAGCGCGTCTCGATCCGGCGCACCAGCTCCTCGCGCGCGCAGGTAACGAACACCTTGATCGTCTTGCCGGCATCGATCAACGGCGGCATGCCCTCGCGATGCCAGTCCGACAGCGCGCGCCCGGTCGCCAGTATCACTTCCAGCGCGCGCGAAATGCGCGCGCGGTCATTGACGGTGATGCGCTGCGCGCTCGCCGGGTCGAGCCGCATCAGTTCGGCGTGCAATGCGGGCGCACCCTCCGTCTCGATGCGCCCGCGCACTTGCGTGCGGATCGCGGCCGGGATCGGCGGCACCGCCGCAAGCCCCCCGGTCAGCGCCTTGAAATAGAGCCCGGTGCCGCCGACCAGAATGGCGGGGCGTCGTTGCGCCTTCAACTCGCTCAGCACCTCACCCACATCGCGCAGCCATTGCCCACTGGAATAATTGACGGCGGCGTCGACATGACCGTAGAGCCGGTGCGGCACGCGCGCCTCTTCCTCCGGCGTCGGCCGCGCCGTGATGATGCGCAGATCGCAATACACCTGCATGGAATCGGCATTGACGATCGTCGCGCCGAGACGCTCGGCTAGCCGCAGCGCCAGCGCCGACTTGCCGCTGGCGGTCGGGCCTGCAATAAGCACCGCGCGCCTGAGGTGTCCTGTCATCGTGCCGCCTTGGTTCCGCCCTTGATACCCTCTCGGACAATCCGGAGATAGCGTTGCCTCTCATCCAGCCATTCCGTGCCCTGCGCCCCGTGCCGGCGCGCGCCGCCGAGGTCCTGGCGCCACCCTATGACGTGCTCTCCAGCGCCGAGGCGCGCGCCCGCGCCAAAGGCAAGCCATTCAGCTTTCTGCACATCTCCAAGCCGGAGATCGACCTGGCGCCGGACGTGAATCCCTACGACGCGGCGGTCTATGCCAAGGCGGCCGAAAACCTCAAGCGCATGACGGACGCCGGCGTGCTGATGCGTGATGACACGCCCTACTACTACGTCTACCGGCTGACCTGGCGAGGACACACGCAGATCGGCCTCGCCTGCGTCGCCTCGCTCGCCGACTACGCGAGCAATCGCATCCGTAAGCACGAATTGACCACGCCGGTGAAGGAAGACGACCGCGTGCGCCAGATCGAGGCAGTCAATGCGCAGACCGGACCGGTGATGATCGCCTATCCGGAGCGACCCGCGATCGACCGGATGCTGGAGGCAATGACGCGCGCCGACGCGAACGTGGACGTCACCACCGACGACGGCGTGCGCCACCAGATGTGGGTGGTCGCCGACGCAGCAGCGATCGACAAGCTGACCGAGGCGTTCGATGCCCTGCCCGCCATCTATATCGCCGACGGCCATCACCGCTCGGCGGCGGCCGCGCGCGTCGCGGCAAGCCGCGAGAGCGACGGCGGTTTCCTGGCGGTGCTGTTCCCCGCGCGCGAAATGACCATCCTCGACTACAACCGCGTGGTGACGGATCTGAACGGCCGCACGCCGGCGCAGTTCCTCGCCGAGCTCGGCAAGGGCTTCACCGTGCAAGTGTCCGCCAAGCCGGTGCGCCCGGCCGCGCCGCAGGAATTCGTCATGTATCTCGACGGCCGCTGGTACCGGCTGACGCTGCGTCCTGAGCTGGTGCCCAGCGACCCGATCGGCCGGCTGCCCGTCACCATGCTGGCGCGCAACGTGATCGAGCCGCTGCTCGGCATCGCCAACCCGCGCACCGATAAGCGCATAGATTTCATCGGCGGCGCGCGCGGGCTGGAGGGCCTCGCGGCGCGGGTGGACTCCGGCGACATGGCGGTTGCCTTCGCGCTCTATCCGACGCAGATGGACGACCTGATGGCGGTGGCCGACGCGGGCGAGATCATGCCGCCGAAGTCCACATGGTTCGAACCCAAGCTCGCCGACGGCATGGTCTCGTACGTGCTGGACTGAGACGCGCGGCCGGCCGGTCACGACGGTAACTGCGGGGCTGCCGCGCGAGGCGTTCTCGGAAAATGAACGCACCGATCACGGATTTGGTGTATAAGTAAAATATAGATTACCAGGACACTATCACCATCGAGCCCGGCAAGCGCGGTGGCCGTTTCTGCGTGCGTGGCATGCGCATTGCCGTCGCTGACGTGCTCAGCTGGCTAGCCGCCGGCATGACCGTCTTGCCGACACCTTTCCGGACTCGAGCCATGTCCGCCTGCATGCGCTGGAGCGTGCGGACGATCATTCGGTGTGGCAATTTGCACGCGCTAACAACTACACCATTGTCTCGCTGGATGCCGACTTCGTGGAAATGGCGACGCTACTCGGCCATCCTCCAAAAGTAATTTGGCTGCGGCAGGGCAATCGGCCGACGGCGGCAGTTGAAGTCCTCCTACGGAACCACGCGGAGCTGATCAGCACATTCGATTCCGGCTCCGTCGCATGCCTGGAGATCTATTAGACGGGCGCAGCACCTGAACAAAATCACCGGCCCGCGCACTCGGCACACGGTCCGGTGATCCGCACAGTCTTGTCTGAACGCCGCGCTTTCGCCGCTGTAGCGCTACTGCAGCTTCATCGCCACGAATGTGCGCTCGCCGTCGGCCGAGAACACCGTCAACATCACGACCTTTTTGTTGCTCTTCTTGAGCTCGTCGAGACGCTTCTGCAATTCGGCCGCGCTCGTAACCGGCTGCTGCTGCACCTCGCCGATCACCATGCCGGGCACCAGGCGCTTCTCGGCGGCAGCCGAATTGGCGTCGACGCCAGTGATCAGCACGCCGTTGACCCCGTCCTTGATCTTGTGCTGCTTGCGCAGGGCCTCGGTCAGGTCGGCGAGTTCGAGCCCGAGCGCCTTCTTCACCGCCGGCTTCGCTTCCGGCCCGTCCTGCTTCGGCGTCAGCGCGGCCTGCTTTTGGACCTTGAGCCGGCCGAGCTTGACGTGCTCGATCATCACCTTGCCCTTGCGGATGACGGTCACCGCGACGTCCTTGCCGACCGCGGTGTCGGCGACGATGCGCGGCAGGTCGCGCATTTCCTTCACGTCCTTGCCGTCGAACTTGACGATGACGTCGCCCGGCTCGATCGTGCCCCTGGACGGACCCTTGGCATCGACGCCGGCCACCAGCGCGCCCCGCGGCGGCTTGACATTGAGGCTATCGGCGATCTCGGCGGTGACCTGCTGGATGCGCACGCCCAGCCAGCCGCGCCGCACCTCTTTGTATTTGCGTAGCTGGTCGATGACCGGCAGCACCGTGTTCGACGGGATGGCGAAGCCGATGCCGATCGAGCCGCCGGAGGGCGAGATGATCGCGGTGTTGACGCCGATCACCCGGCCGTCGAGGTTGAACAGGGGGCCGCCCGAATTGCCGCGGTTGATGGCGGCGTCGGTCTGAATGTAGTCGTCATAGGGCCCGGACTGGATGTCGCGGTCGCGCGCCGATACGATGCCGGCGGTGACCGTGCCGCCCAGGCTGAACGGATTGCCGATGGCGATCACCCATTCACCCAGCCGCAGCTTGTCGGAATCGCCGAACTTGACCGCTGGCAGCGGCTTGGTCGGGTTCACCTTGAGCAGCGCCAGGTCGGTCTTGGTGTCGCGGCCGACGAGTTGCGCCTTCAGCTTGGTGCCGTCGTTGAGGATGACGTCGACCTCGTCGGCGCCGGCAATGACATGGTTGTTGGTGACCACATAGCCCGTCGGATCGATGATGAAGCCGGAGCCGAGCGAGTTGATGCGGCGCGGCGTCGGCGCGGCGCCGTTCTTGCCGTGCTTCTTGAAGTAGTCCTGGAAGAATTTCTCGAACGGCGAGCCGGGCGGCAGCTGCGGCATGGCGTTTTCGCTCATGTCCACGGTCTGCTTGGTCGAGATGTTGACCACGGCGCCGATGACCTGCTCGGCCACGTCGGCGATCGCCTCCGGCCCGCGCGCCGCGGCAGGCGCCGCCAGCGCCGGCCAAACGATTGCGGCGGCAAGGAAAATCGCCGCAGCGGGGCGGCGGACAGGCGTCGTCAGCGAAGATAATCGGTGATCAGGAGTCAGGAATCGGGACGGCTTTTTTCAAATCTGATACCTGATGCCTGACACCTGACGCCTGTTACCCACGTACCAGCCACACCACCGCCAGCCCGATCAGCGCCGAGACCAGCCCGATCGCGCGCAGGGTCGTCTCCGGGGTCTCCAGCACACTCAGCATCGCCTTCTTGGCCTGGCCCGGGAAGGCCGCGAAGACCAGGCCTTCGATAACGAAGACAAGCCCGAGCGCGGCCAGAAAGTCGGACATGCCGGCCGCGCCCCTTTCTGTTTACCGGGTCGAGGCGGACGGCGAGCCCAGTGCCGATGGTGCCGCCGGCGCGGCGGCGGTCGTGCCCTTAGCCTTGCCTGAAGGGTGGTTGAAGTAGCGGAAGAAGTTGGAATCCGGCCGCAGCAGGAAGCGGGTGTCGTTCGGCTTGAAGCCGTGCTCGTAGGCCTGCATCGAGCGGTAGAACTGGAAGAACTCCGGGTCCTTGCCGAAGGCCTTGGCGAAGATCTCGTTGCGCTTGGCGTCGCCTTCGCCGCGGATCTGCTCGCCCTTCGACTTGGCGTCGGCCAGCAGCACAGTCACCTCGCGGTCGGCGCGCGAGCGGATTTCCTGCGCGCGCTGAGCGCCTTCCGCACGGTACTCGGCCGCCTCGCGCTGACGCGCGGTCTGCATGCGCTTGTAGACGGCCTGACTGTTCTGCTCCGGCAGGTCGGCGCGGCGGATGCGCGCGTCCACCACCTGGATGCCGTAATTGGCCGCCTCGCCGTCGATCAGCGAGAGGATGCGGTCCATCAGCTTGGCGCGCTCGTCGCGCACCACCTGAATGAAGGTCGCCTCGCCCAGCACGCGGCGCAGCGCCGAGTTGAGCAGGATGGCGAGCTGGTTATCGGCCGCCCGCTTGGAGCCGAGCGTCTGATAGAAGCGTAGCGCGTCCTTGATGCGGTAGCGCGCGAAGGCGTCCACCACCAGCCGCTTCTGGTCGGAGGCGATCACCTCCTGCGGCGGCGATTCCAGATCGAGGATGCGCTTGTCGATATAGACGACCGTATCGATGAACGGCATCTTCATGTGCAGGCCGGGCTGGGTGACCACCTCCTGCGGCTTGCCGAAGCGGAGCACCAGCGCCTGCTGCGTCGGGTAGACGGTGAACAGCGCCAAATAGGCGACGATCAGGGCTGCAACGGCGAGAACGACGATCACGCCGCCGGTGACATTGAGCCTCATTGCTGGCCTCCCGAATTGGCGTGGGAGGAAGCGCCGGGCTTCGAAGCCTTCGGCACCAGCTCATTGAGCGGCAGATAGGGCAGGACGCCCTGCGCGCCGCCCTTGGAATCGATGATCACCTTGTTGGTGCCACCCAGCACGCGTTGCATGGTCTCGAGATACATACGCTCACGGGTCACTTCGGGCGCCTTCTTGTACTGATCGTAGATCTTGTCGAAGCGCGCGCTTTCGCCGGTGGCTTCCGCCACCGTCTGCTGCTTGTAGGCTTCCGCTGCCTGAACGATCTTGGCGACATTGCCGCGCGCCTGCGGGATCACGCGGTTGGCGTAGGTCTGCGCCTCATTGACCGCGCGGTCGAGGTCGATGCGGGCGGCCTGCACGTCACGGAAGGCGTCGATTACCTGGGTCGGCGGATCGACCTTCTGCAACTGCACCTGCTGGATCTGCACGCCGGCGCGGTAGTGGTCGAGCGTCGTCTGCATCAGCTTCTGGACCGCCGCCTCAATGGTCTGCCGCGCGCCGGTCAGGATCGGCTCGATGTCGGAGCGCCCGATTACCTCGCGCATGGCGCTCTCGGCCACCGCCTTCACAGTGCCCTGCGGATTCTGGATATTGAACAGGTAGGCGCCGACGCCGTCCGGCTTCACCTTCCAGAACACGGAGAAGTCCACGTCGACGATGTTCTCGTCGCCGGTCAGCATCAGGCTTTCGCGCGGCACGCTGCGCGTCGTGGTACCGCCACGCCCGTTGTTGATCTCGCGCATGCCGATGTCGATCTTGTTGACGCGCAGCGCCTTGGGCGTCAGCGCAGTCTCGATCGGATACGGCAGATGGTAATTGAGGCCGGGCTGGACCTCGCGCACTTCCTTGCCGAAGCGCAGCACGACGCCGAGCTCGTCGGGCTCGACCTTGAAGAAGCCGGACAGGCCCCATAGGACCAGCGCCACTAGCACCAATAGAGCGAAGCCGCGGCTGCCCATGCTGCCGCCGGGCAGGAAACGGCGCAGCTTGTCCTGGCCGCGCCGGAACATCTCTTCAAGATCGGGCGGTCGCGGGCCCGACGGCTGCGGTCCGGAGCCCCATGGCCCCTTGCCGCCGCCCGAGCCCCAAGGGCCGCCACCGCCCCCGCCTTGATTTGTCCATGGCATGGAATCGATCTCCCTGGCGCCGGAACAAATGCCGACCGCCTATTTTCGGGGAGGGTTATAGGGGTTGCGGGCCGGGGTTACAACGCGCCGCCATGCGGCGTTTTCACCGTGCACTGCCACAAATTAGCCGCGAGTGGAGCCGGCACGCTTTTCGGCAGCAGGCGCTCAACGGATGCGATAGGCGGAATGGCAACTCGTGCAGGCGGTGGTGACCTCGTGCAGCGCCCCACTGACCTTGCGCAGCGAATCGGCGGTGGGCGAGGCGCCGGCATTCTGCAGGGCGATCGCCAGCCGGCTGGCGGCGCGGTGCATGCTGGTGCCCAGGTTCTGCATCGGCTTCGGCATGAACGGCGCCATGTGGGCGGCTCCGTGCAGGCCGAGCGAGCTCAAGCCAAGCCGTGCCTCGGTCAGCTTGGCGGCGTCGTCGAACTTGCCGTCGGCGACGTCGCCGAGAATGCTGTTCAGGGTGAGCAGATGGTCGCGCATGTTGCCGAGCATGTGCTCCTGCATCATCTCGGGCAGCTTGACCAACTGGCGCGCATCCTGCGCGCGCGCGGCAGCGCCCGCCGCGATCAGCAGCGTGAAAACGAAGATGCCGGAGAGGAGACGCATCGCTTGATCCCTGTGCCGTTGCGAGCAGCGCCTTACTAGCTGAGCGCGGCAGGGAGCGATATGACCGGGATCATATGGCTATTTCGGCCCGGCCAGCAGCCAGATCAGCAGGCCGGTCACCGGCAGCAGCAGGATCATGATCAGCCAGATGACCTTGGCGCCGTTCGAGGCCGCTCTAGAACGGGCGCACGATGGCCCAGATGTCGAGCGCGAAAATGATGAGGCCGAGGAATCCGCCGAATTCAAAACCCATGGCAATGACTCAGCGTTGTCAGCGCCGACTTCAATGCGAGGACCTGCAAGGAATTAAGCGTCGCCCCCGGCGCCAAGGGAAAAGGCAACCACGAGCCTGTAAACGGCTTGGCGGCGCGGATTGTTCCCTGCGCAGACTTTGTCCGTCGTCGCGGGCTCAATTCCCAGCCGACCGATACTGCGTTCGACTAATCAATTCGTCATTCCGGGACGGCGCGCAGCGCCGGGCCCGGAATCCAGGGCAACACAAGTGTCATTGCAGTATCGCTCTGGATTCCGGGTTCGCGCCTTCGGCGCGCCCCGGAATGACCGGGGAACGCAGTCGCCGCTAATCCCACATGCGCCGCAGCTTGGCCTGCAGATCGACTGGCGCGGCACTGCCGGCGGCGGCGCGCACGCTTGCCGCCCGCGGCGCCGGCCAGGAAGAATGATCGAAATGCACCAGCAGCGCGTCGGGAATAAAGCGTGTGCGCTGCGCGTAGACGTGGCGGTCGCCGCGCTCGCCATGAGTACAAAAACGCTGCGGCACCATGAGATGAAGCTGGTCCTTGGCGCGCGTCATGGCGACATAGAGCAGCCGGCGCTCCTCCTCGATCTCCGGCGTCGAGCCGGTGGAAAGGTCGGACGGCAGGCAGCCGTCCACCGTGTTGAGCACGAACACGCTCGCCCATTCCTGCCCCTTGGCGGAATGAATGGTCGAGAGGATCAGATAATCCTCATCGAGGAGCGGCGCGCCCGCCTCGTCGCTGGTGGCAGCGGGCGGATCGAGGGTGAGCTCGGTGAGGAAGCGCTCGCGGCTCGGATAATTGGCGGCGATCTGCGCGAGCTGGTGCAGGTCGCCCTGGCGCACGGCGGCGTCCTCGTGCAGGCGCTCGAGATGCGGGCCGTACCAGCGGCAGACCAGATCGAGCTCGGCCGGCCAGCGGAGACCATTCCGACCCAGAAGCGCGATGGTATCGGCGAAGTCCGGCCAATGCTCGGCGGCCGCCGCCGGCGGCTTGAAATCGCTTAAGCCGCTGACCGGATCACCGGCCTCGCTCATGCGGTCGAGCAGGCGGCCGGCATTGCCGGGGCCGATGCCCGGCAGCAGCTGCGCCACGCGGAAGCCGGCGACGCGGTCGCGCAGGTTGCTGGCCCAGCGCAACGCCGCCAGCACGTCCTTGATGTGCGCGGCCTCGAGAAACTTCAGCCCCCCGAACTTGACGAAGGGAATATTGCGGCGCGTGAGCTCCACTTCCAATCCGGCGCTGTGGCTCGCGGTGCGGAACAGCACGGCCTGTGATTTGAGCGCGATGCCGGCCTCGCGATTCTCCAGGATCTTCTCCACCACGTAGCCCGCCTGCGCCGTGTCGTCGGCCACATTGACCAGCGCAGGCCGCTCGGCGGACGGCCTAGCCGACCAGAGATTTTTCGCGAAACGCTCGGAAGCGAGCGCGATCACACCATTGGCGGCGGCAAGAATCGCTTGCGTCGAGCGATAATTGCGCTCGAGCGTGACCACCTCAGCGCGCGGGCTGAACTGCGCCGGAAAGTCGAGGATGTTGCGCACGGTCGCCGCGCGGAACGAATAGATCGACTGGGCATCGTCCCCCACCACCGTGAGCCCGCGCCCGTCCGGCTTCAGCCCGAGCAGGATGGAAGCCTGCAGCCGATTGGTGTCCTGATATTCGTCGACCAGCACGTGGTCGAAGCGTGACGCGATGGCTTGCGCCAGCGCGCCTTCCAGCATCATCTGCGCCCAATAGAGAAGAAGGTCGTCGTAATCGAGCACGTTCTGCTTCTGCTTGGCGTCGAGATAGGCGCCGAACAGGGCGCGCAGTTCCGCTTCCCAATCCGCGCACCAGGGAAAGGCACGGTCCAGCACCTCGCCGAGCGGCGTCTCGGCGTTGACCGCGCGCGAATAGATCGAAAGGCAAGTGCCCTTCATGGGAAAGCGCTTGCGCGTTCCGGAGAAGCCGAGCTCGTGGCGCACCAAGTTCATCAGGTCGGCGGAGTCTTCCCGGTCGTGGATGGTGAAGCCGGCGTCGAGGCCGATGGCGCGCGCGTGCTCGCGCAACAGTCGCGCGCCCACCGCGTGGAAGGTGCCCGACCAGCTTAAGGCGCCGAGCATGGGCCCGGCCTGTCCGCCCAGCACCTGCGCAGTGATGCGGGCGACGCGCCGCTGCATCTCGGCCGCCGCGCGGCGCGAGAAGGTCAGCAGCAGAATGCGGCGCGGATCGGCGCCGCCGACGATGAGATGGGCAACCCGGTGCGCCAGCGTGTTGGTCTTGCCAGAGCCGGCGCCGGCGATGATCAGGAGCGGCGGCGAATCGTCGGCCGCCGGTCCGCCATGCTCGACGGCGCGGCGCTGCGCCTCGTTGAGCGCGCCGAGATAGTCGGCACCCGCGTCGTGCGGCGTGGGGCTTAGCACGGGCCCTCCCCGATTCGGGCCAAATGCCTGTTATTATGACTCATTTCGCCGTTTCGCCGCCTTGCTTCTCATCGCACAAAGCATGAACGCGGCGTTTTGTCGATTGCGCGCTTCAGCGCCGCACATAAACGGTGACATCGAAGGCCGCCTCGTCGTGCGGGCCGGCGGGATGCTCGGTGCGCGACGCCTCGCGCCACACCGCCGGGTCGATCCGCGGAAAGCTGACGTCACCTTGCGTGTCGGAATGCACGTGGGTGATCTCCAGCCGCGCCGCCAGCGGCATGGCGGCGGCGAACACCTCGCTGCCGCCGATCACCATGATCTCGTCGGTGCCGCGCCTGTCGGCGTCTTCGCGCGCCAGCGCCAGCGCCGCCTCGAAGCTCGGCGCGGTGACGATGCCGGGCGCGGCGAAATTGGCGTCACGGGTGATGACGATGTTGGTGCGCTGCGGCAGCGGCCGGCCGATGGAGACATAGGTCTTGCGGCCCATCACCACCGGCTTGTCGAGCGTGAGCTTCTTGAAATGCTGCAGGTCCGAGCGCAGCCGCCACGGCATGCCGCCGGCGCGCCCGATGACGCCGTTGTTGCCCACCGCGGCGACCAGCACGATGTTCATGCCGCGCCCTCACGGGCGAAACGATTGAGCCCATCGCCGCTCAAGCGGCAGATGCGCCATTGGTCGAGAACGTCGGCGCCGATGGCGCGGTAGAAGTCCAGCGCCGGCGCGTTCCAGTCGAGCACCGCCCATTCGAAGCGCGCGTAGCCTTCGTCCACGCAGCGGCGCGCGAGCCGCTGCATCAACGCCCTGCCGATGCCGCGGCTGCGGAAGGCGGGACGCACAAAAATGTCCTCGACATAGAGGCCGTGCCGCCCGCGGAAGGTCGAATAGTTGAGGAACCAGACCGCAAAGCCCGCGGGCACGCCGTCCCATTCCGCGATGTCGCAATAAAGCCGTGGGGAATCGCAGAACAGCGCCGCCGCGATCTGCTCTTCGCTCGCGTCGATCTCGTTCGACAGTTTTTCGTAGTCGGCCAGTTCGCGCACCAGCGCAAAGATCAGCGCGGCGTCGTCCTGCCGCGCGGCGCGGATCGCCAGGCTCACACCGCCACCTCGGCCTTGATGTGCGGATGCGGGTCGTAGTTCTCGACCTGGAAATCCTCGTAGCGGAACGAGAAGATGTCCCTGACGTCCGGTTTGATGCGCATGGTCGGCAGCGCGCGCGGTGAACGCGACAATTGCAGATGCGCCTGCTCCAGATGATTGAGATAGAGATGCGCGTCGCCGAAGGTGTGCACGAACTCGCCGCCCTTGAGCCCGGTCACCTGCGCCACCATCAGCGTCAGCAGAGCATAGGACGCGATATTGAACGGCACGCCGAGAAACACGTCGGCCGAGCGCTGGTAGAGCTGGCACGACAATTTCCCGTTGGCAACATAGAACTGGAACAGGCAATGGCACGGCGGCAGCGCCATCTTGTCGACGTCGGCCGGATTCCACGCCGTGACGATCAGCCGGCGCGAATCCGGGTTGCGCTCGATCATGTCGATCACATGCACGATCTGGTCGATCGTGCGCCCGTCTGGTGCCGGCCATGAGCGCCACTGGTGGCCGTAGATCGGCCCGAGCTCGCCGCGCTCGTCGGCCCATTCATCCCAGATATGCACGCCGTGCTCGGTAAGATATTTGATGTTGGTATCGCCGGCCAGGAACCAGAGCAGCTCGTAGACGATTGATTTCAGGTGCAGCTTCTTGGTGGTGAGCAGCGGAAAGCCGGCAGCCAAATCGAAGCGCATCTGATGGCCGAACACCGACAGGGTGCCGGTGCCGGTGCGGTCGCGCTTTTCCACGCCGTCCGCCAGGATTCGTTCCATCAGCTCGAGATATTGGCGCATTGCCGGCCTTGTTTCGCTACGAGTCGGGCCCCGACGATACGCGACCCGGCGGGGACGAAAAAGCAGTAACAATATATGGTGCCGAGAGTATCGACGATTATCCCCACGTGACAACGCAACGGGAGCCTTTCATGCGCCGCCTCATCGCGCTGCTGACGGCTTAATTCGCGACCGGCGGGGGAGCCGGCATTACCCTGTCGCCTGCTTCGGCGGCGCCGCACCGCGTCGAGGTTCCCATCCATCAGACAGTCCTGCACGACGGCACGGTGCGCTATTGGATTTCCATCCGCATCGGAAATTTGCAGCCCGTCGAAACCATGGTGGACCCAGGCTCGTTCGGCTTGCTCGTCCCGCCCGGCGTGCTTTCGCCGGCCGATTATGCACTGACCCGTCGCCCGAACGACTACAGCTAAATTTCGGGCGTCAAAATCAGTGGCAAGATCGCAGATGTCCGCGTGCATATCGGCAGTGCCGCGACCGGCGCGCCTATTCCGATCCAGGTCATCCGCACCGCAGGATGCAACAAGAAGAAGCCGCGGTGTCCGACATCGCGCAGAAAGCTTACCGTCTTGGGGCAAGGGACATCCCGACCAGGGCTACAAGGCCATCATGGGAATCAACATGCCGCTCGCCGGCGCGCGCTACCCCGTGGTCAATCCGCTCACCCGCGTGGGCCACGGCGCCCGGATCATTGTGCTGCCTTTGCCCGGTCACTCCGAACCGGGAAAACTGATCGTCAACCCGGACGCCGCGGACCGAGCGGGCTTCACCGTCTTCCCGCGTCTGGTCCGCATACGGCGGGCGCAAACCCTTCCCGGATGCCTTTCGTAATGCAAATACCGGCAGGACATTTTGCGGGCCCGTCATTCTCGATACCGGCGCCCGGGCGTCATGGTGAACACGGCCACCAGATCAGGAAGCCGCGACGGTGGCCGCAGGGAATGCGTGGCGCATTCGTCTTCCGTCGCCCTGAGCGACAGCCGCTGATAATGCGCTTCGCCGTCGATCGCGCCCTCCCCGGTTCGCACGTGACCATCCGGCCGAAACGCGGCGGACCTCCGGCGAGGATAGCCGCAGGGATCCTTCCGTATTTCTCCTTCGCCCTGCTGTACGACTCGCGCAGGAATGAGATGACGCTGCGGCCGCGCCATTAATAATCTGCACGAGTCTGCGCAGTCCGGCGCGGCATCTTTATGCACTTTTTACATAAACCGGCGGCAACTTTACGCCGGTTTTCTGGCGCGCGCGCCTAGAACGAGCCTCGTTCCCCACGTCGTGGAGTGAGGGCCCCGCCATGCTTTCTCTCGTTTCCGGCGCCGTTCTTGTCGCGGTCAGCGGCACCGGTTTCTGGTACTTCATGCCGCGCAACGGCATGGTCCACCCCTGGGTCACCAAGCCGGTGCTCGATTCGCTGATCGTCATCGCGATCATCGGCATCGCTGCCGTCGGCCTCGCCTTGATCGTCAGCGCCGTCGGCGGCTAGCCCGGCGGTGCGGGCCGCGGGTTCCAGCGGCGGCAAGGACAAGCGCGCAATCCGGACCCGGTTTCGCCGGTCGCGGTGAGCGGGCGCTAACCATTCGCGTCACAAACGTTGTGCATGCCGCAGCTACGCCGCCGGCCGCCCGCATTGCTGCTCCAATGTGAGCGCACTTGCTGAGCGCAAGAACGAGAGCGCAAGAACCAAGCACGCGCCGCCTTGCCCCGGATCGCGATGCGGCCGAACGCGAGGGGAGAATTCCATGCCGCAGAGCGCGCTCATGATAAGCCTCGCCGCCAGCATCGTGCTCGGAATGTGGGTGATCTGACGGATGACGCTGTGAGAGATCAGCCGCGCCGCGTTGCCCGCCGCCCGCACGGGCGGCTCCTCGGCCTCCTCGCCCGCGTGCGCCCGTTTCTGGCGGAGTCGACGATCGCGCTGCCGCACTGCGGACAGTGCCAGCCATCGTCGGCATGCACCATCGCCACCCGACAAATGGGGCAGGAGCGCGTGGTCAGTCGTC
>JARRNI010000267.1:0-6309 GCA_037385125.1 Pseudolabrys sp. | reverse complement strand
ACCATGATCACGTCGTAGCCGGCCGCCTCGCACACCAGCATGGTCTCGCGCGTCTTGGCGGCGACGCCGCCGAGCGTGCCGGAGGAAGGCGAGGGGCGCACGAAGGCCTGCGGGTCATTGGCGAGCCGCGGCATGCGCGTCTTATCGCCGAGGATCGAGCCGCCGGTGCGCGTGGACGACGGGTCGACCGCCAGCACGGCAACCTTGTGGCCCTGGCTCGTCAGATAATGCCCGAGCGCGTCGATGGTGGTCGACTTGCCCACCCCCGGCGGGCCTGTGATGCCGAGTCGCACGGCCTGGCCGGTCGCCGGCAGCAATTTCTGCACTAGCTGATGCGCCTGCATGCGGTGGTCGGCGCGCTTCGACTCGATCAGCGTGATGGCGCGCGCCAGCACGGCGCGGTCGCCTGCGCGAATGCGAAAGGCCGAAGATGGTGGGACTGGTGAGGAAGGGCGCGTCACGGCGGAAGCAATGGAATATTCAGACGTTTGGCCGCGAGACGCATCTTATCGTCGAGCGTCAACAGGGAAGCTTCTCGCGTGAGCGCCATGCGAATGTAGACTGCATCGTAGAACGCTAGGCCGAGGTCGAGCGCTTGATCGGCGATGAGTGCGGTTTCGGCGAGGCTCGGCGGCGGAAGGATTTCAATTCCGAACCTTTCGATGCGCTCCACGAACCATGAGATATCGTGATGCCTCAAGCGGCGCCGGCGCACGTTGCTGACCAAAGCATTGCCGACTTCGGCGGCCCAATGACTGGGAGCGGCGAGTGGGTCCTCCGCCAGTTCCGCCAAAGAGCCGATGTTCGGAAATTTCGTATCCTCGTCGAGTAGCAGCGCGACCGTTGCTGATGCGTCAATGACGATCAACGCCGTCCCTCGTTGATCGACTCCTTGATCTCTTCTGGCGTGAGATTGACTCGCAATTCGTTGGCGCGCTTACGGATCACTCGAAAAGCGTGGCGGCGCGTTTCGATCTGGTCCGGCGTCAACTCGGGTCCCGCGCGCACCAGCTTGGCCACCGGCTTGCCGTGACGGGTGATGACCACCGATCCGCCCTTTTCGACTTCCTCGATGAGGGCGGAAAGGTTGGTTTTAGCATCGAATATGCCGACATGTTTCATAGGAGAATTTTAGTTATTCTAGCTAGACTAGTCTAGCTAGATTTTACCGGCTCCCGCCCACCAGCCGCGCTCTTTCCAGTTGGGCGCGGCGCAGCGCCGCCCCGAGCCGGCTTTCGTCCGGACGGGCGGCGCCGGTGGCCGGAAACAGCGTAAGGCGCGTCTCAAGCCGTCGGCTTGCCGGCCTCGCTCGCCTCCTTCACCTCGTTGATGCGGCCGGTGGCGCAGTCGTAGATGAAGCCGTAGATCGGGATGACGCCCGGCACCAGCGGATGGGTGCGGATGCGCTTGACGTCCTCGACCACGCTCTTGGGCAGGTCGCTGATGGTGTGCCAGTTGATGAAATGGCCGCACACATTGCCGCCGCCGTGCTTCGGGTTCGACCATTTCTTGCCGTCGAAGCTCGCCGTCTCGAGATTGTCGTCGAGCAGGTTGCTCATGATCTCGTTGGTGAAGGTGAGCATGCCGCAGTCGGTGTGGTGGATGACGAACCACTCGTTGGTGCCGAGCAGCTTGTGCGAGATCACCAGCGAGCGGATGGCGTCGTCGCTGGCACGGCCGCCGGCGTTGCGCACGACGTGGGCGTCGCCTTCGGCGAGCCCCGCATATTTGGCGGGATCGAGCCGCGCGTCCATGCAGGTCAGGATGGCGAAGCGGCGGGCGGGCGGCATGGGCAGCTTGCCCTTGTTGCCGAAATTGGCGGCGTATTGGCCATTGGATTTGAGAACGGCGTCGTATGTGGCTGTCATGGTTTCCTCCCCCCGTGCTGCAATGATCTGCAGCGCGGCAGGATGCTATCTGGCGCAGGGAACCCGGTAAAGCAATGAAATGCGGTTTCTTATTTCGCGTTGCGCAAAGCGAAAAATTCCAAGCGTGCCCGCGCCCGCAGCATGGCCGCGCCCCGGCGACCGCCGTCAGCCGTTGATGTCGTTTCTGCGGTCATCCTTCGGGCGCCGGCCGCCGAAAATGGCCCTGCCCTCGCGGAACAGGCCGGCCTTGAACACGGTCCACGGCACGAAAACGACATAGCTGCTGCCCTCGGCGTAGGAGCCCACCGCGCAAGGCGAGAAAGAGACGATCAGGCCGGCGCTCTTGCCCCGTTCGGTCGATAACGCGAGCGCGACGCCACCGATCTTGGTCAGGTTCGGCTTGATGCCGCCGAGCCACGTGGGATCGCTCGCTGCCGTCGGCCGCATGCCGCGCGCCTTCTTCGCCGCTACCACCGCCGCGCGGATCGCTTTGGCCGGCCTGCGCATTGTCGGCCCGTTGGTTCTGGTCCCGTCGAAGAATGGACGAATGCTGATGCGCTTCCTCGCCTTGGCGTCCCACAGGATCGTGTTCACGTCGTGGTTGGGGTGAGCGCCGCCCGCGTCGATAAATTGGGTGCGCAGAATGCAGACGAAGGGCCCGGCCACCAGCGAGCGCTCCCTGTAGGCGCGGTCGTATTCGTGCCGCCGGTGGTTGCGAAAGGTTTCGGGATATTCTTTCTTGTCATGCTGGGCCTCCGCGTTCCACTTGGCCACGGGGCCGGCTTGCCGGTGGCCAGCAGGTTCTCGTAGAGGCCGGGGAAGTGCTTCAGAGCCGGGTCGATGGTGATGCTGGCTTTGAGGTTTTTGCTGCGAAACGTGAAACCCGGCTTGCCGGCGGCGTCCTTGGTGACAGCTGGCGCGGCGAAGAGGACGTTGCTTGCGAGCAGGACGACGCCGGCAATGAACATCGAGAGTCGTTGCATGGACTGGCCTCGCATTTGTCGCTTGCCCCGATAGGATAAAGTGGAGTGAGCAGTTGCATAATGCGTTGCCTCCGCCTTATTCCGCCGCCTGCTGGTCGTGTCCCAGGCGCTTGTTCAGCGTCTTGAGCAGCTTCTCGGCGGCTTCCGCGATCACCGTGCCGGGCGGGAAGATGGCCGCGCAGCCGGCCTGCATCAGCGCGTCGTAGTCTTGCGGCGGCACGACGCCGCCCACCACGATCATGATGTCGTCGCGGCCTTGGCTTTTCAGCGCGGCCTTCAGTTCCGGCACCAGGGTCAGGTGGGCGGCGGCGAGCGACGACACGCCAAGAATATGCACGTCGTTCTCCACCGCTTGGCGGGCGGCTTCTTCAGGCGTTGCGAACAGCGGGCCGATGTCGACGTCGAAGCCGAGATCGGCGAAGGCGGAAGCGATCACCTTCTGCCCGCGGTCGTGGCCGTCCTGGCCGATCTTGGCGACCAACAGGCGCGGGCGGCGGCCTTCCGCCGCTTCGAAATCCTCCACCTGCGTGCGCACCCGTTCCACCGCGCCGCTCATGCCGACCTCCCGCTTGTAGACGCCGGTGATCGCCTTGATCTCCGCGCGATGGCGGCCGAACACCTGCTCCAGCGCGGCGGAAATCTCCCCGACCGTAGCCTTGGCGCGGGCGGCGTCAATCGCCAGCCCTAACAGATTGCCGTTGCCGCGGTCGGCAGCGCGAGTGAGGGCGTCGAGCGCTTCCTTCAGCGCCGCCGGATCGCGCGTCGTCCGCAGCCTGTTCAGCTTATCGATCTGGTGCGCACGCACGGCCGAATTGTCGATCTTGAGCACCTCGATATGCTCTTCCTGGGTCGGCGGGTATTTGTTGACGCCGATCACCGACTGCTGGCCGCTGTCGATGCGCGCCTGCGTCTTGGCGGCGGCCTCCTCGATGCGCAATTTGGGGATGCCGGCTTCAATCGCCTTCGCCATGCCGCCGAGACTTTCGACCTCCTCGATATGACCCCAGGCCTTGCGCGCCAGCTCGTAAGTCAGCCGCTCCACGTAATAGGAGCCGCCCCAGGGGTCGACCATGCGGGTCGCGCCGGCTTCCTGCTGCAACAGGATCTGCGTGTTGCGGGCGATGCGGGCGGAGAAGTCGGTCGGCAGCGCCAGTGCCTCGTCGAGCGCATTCGTGTGCAGCGATTGGGTCTGGCCTTGCGTCGCCGCCATCGCCTCGATCATGGTGCGCGCGACATTGTTGAATACGTCTTGGGCTGCCAGCGACCAGCCGGAGGTTTGGCTGTGCGTTCGCAGGGAAAGCGAGCGCTCGTTCTCCGGCTTGAACGGTGTCATCAGCTTCGCCCACAGCATGCGGGCGGCGCGCAGCTTGGCGATCTCCATGAAATAGTTCATGCCGATCGCCCAGAAGAACGAGATGCGCGGCGCGAAGCGGTCGACGTCAAGCCCCGCCTTCAGCCCCGCGCGCACATACTCGACGCCGTCGGCCAGCGTATAGGCAAGCTCCAGGTCCTGCGTCGCGCCCGCCTCCTGCATGTGATAGCCGGAAACAGAAATCGAATTGAATTTCGGCATGTGCTCCGCCGTATAGGCGAAGATGTCCGAGATGATGCGCAACGAAGGCTCAGGCGGGTAGATATAGGTGTTGCGCACCATGAATTCTTTGAGGATGTCGTTCTGGATGGTGCCGGAGAGCTTCTCCTGTGCCACACCCTGTTCTTCGGCCGCCACGATGTAGAGCGCGAGCACGGGTAGCACTGCGCCGTTCATGGTCATCGACACGCTCATCTGGTCGAGCGGGATGGCGGAGAACAGGGTGCGCATGTCGTAGATCGAATCGATCGCCACGCCCGCCATGCCGACGTCGCCACCGACGCGCGAATGATCGGAGTCGTAGCCGCGGTGGGTGGCGAGATCGAAGGCGATCGAGAGGCCCTTTTGCCCGGCGGCCAGGTTGCGCCGGTAGAAGGCGTTGGAGTCTTCCGCCGTGGAGAAGCCGGCATATTGACGGATGGTCCAGGGCTGTGCCGCGTACATGGCCGGATAAGGCCCGCGCAGGAAGGGCGGCTTGCCGGGATAGGTGTCGAGGAAGTCGAGCCCGGCGAGGTCGCTCTCGCCATAGACCGGCTTGACCTCGATGCCTTCCGGCGTAGCCCAAAGCGCCGGCTGTACCGGCGCGGCGGCCGCTGCGGCGGCGTCCTCGAAAGCGATTTTTCCGAAGTCCGGGATCTGGCTCATCAGCTTTCCTCGCTGTCAGTCCAGAATATCATGCGCCGCCCGCAAGGTCGAAAGCGCATCGCAGCCCGCATAGATATAAGTTTTGACGCCTGCCTGCCGGTAAACCTCCTCATGTTCACCGGGCCGCCCGGCGAGCTGGACCACCGCGCCGGCATCACTGAGCGCCTTGGCGCCGGCTGCTGCTTCCGTCGCGTAAATCTTGTCGGACGAACATAGGCAGGCGAGCCCGGTTCCCGACGCCTTGAAGGCGGCGATCATCTCGGCCTGATCCTTGAAGCCGTCATTGGTCACCGCCTCGATGCCGCCGGCCTCGTAGAAATTCTTGGCGAAGGTGGCGCGCACTGTAAAATCCGACATGCGGCCGAGATTGGCCAGGAACACCTTCGGCCGCGCGCCAGTCTTGGCGAGGACGGCGTCCGACTTGTCGCGCAGGGCCTCGAACGGCTCGGCCAACCGATGCGGCGGCAGCGGTTCGAAAATTGCCTTATCCGCTGGCGTTGCGACGCGTGCCACGTCGAGCACCTTGACCGGCACCTCGGCGAGATTGGGATAGTCGCTCACGCCGGTGAGCGCGTCCTTGCGGCGCGCCACGCTCTTCTCGCGCTCGGCGCGCGTCTCGGCCACTTTCTTTTGCAACAATCCTTGCGGGATCGCCGCGCCGGCGCCGCCAGCCGCCTCGATCTCCTGGAACAGCGTCCACGCGGATCGCGCGATTTCCGATGTCAGCGCCTCGATGCCGCCGGAGCCCGCCGCCGGATCGGCGACGCGATAGAGGTTCGATTCCTGCAAGAGGATTAGCTGCGTGTTACGCGCCACGCGGCGGGCGAAGCGGTCGGGCAACCCGATCGCCAGCGTATAGGGCAGGACGGTCACGCTATCCGCGCCGCCGACGCCCGCCGCGGTCACCGCGATGGTCGCCCGCAGCATGTTCACGTAAGGGTCGCGCGCCGTCATCATGCGCCAAGCGGTCTCAGCCGACGCGAAAGCGGGCGCGGGTGCCACCCCGCTTGCCTGCTGCACGCGCGCCCACAGCTTCCGCAGGGCACGGAACTTGGCGATGGTGAGGAATTCGTCGGCGTCCGCCGCAAGCCGGAAGAAGATCATGCGCCGGGCATCGTCGAGCGCGACGCCCGCCTCGCTCAGCGCGCGCCAATAGGCGACCGCGTTGGCGATGACGAAGGCGAGCTCCTGCGCCTCCGAGCCGCCGGCGGCATGGACGCAG
>JARRNI010000266.1:0-6739 GCA_037385125.1 Pseudolabrys sp. | reverse complement strand
TGACGCGGTACAGGTTACCGACCTGCGTGTCGTCGAGGTCCTCCACCTGCGTTTGCGGGTGCAGCCGCGCCTGGAACAGGATCTCGTCGGAATAGACGTTGCCGATGCCGGCGATGAGGTTCTGGTCCATCAGCGCCGCCTTGATCGCGCCGCGCCGGTCTCCAAGTAAGGCGCGGAATTTCTTGAGCGTGAGCTTCTTGTCGAGCGCGTCGGGACCGAGTTTCTCCTCGCCGATCAGGTCGTCCGGCGCGTCCACGAGGTGCAGCTTGCCGAATTTGCGCTGGTTGACGAAGGCGAAATGCGTCCCGTTGTTGAAGTCGAGGCGCAGCCGGTCGTGGGCGGGGTCATCTTCGAGCTTCTTGAAGTCGGCGAAATAACCGGTCATGCCGAAATGCAGCGCCAGCCAGGGCCCGTTGCCGATCCGGGCGAACAGGTGCTTGCCGTGGCGGCGCGAGCGCGTGAGCTTGCGGCCGGTCAGCGCGCGGGCCAGCTTGCGCGCGGACACCCCTTGCAGAATCTTGCCGGCGCGCACTTCGACATGCGCAATCTTCTTGTTGCGCGCCGTGCGGTCCAGCGTGCGCTTGAAATTCTCGACGTCGGGAAGTTCGGGCACCGCCGTTCTCCCTTGCGAAATGCCTCAACGGCCAACGCCGGCGCCTTGAAATGGTTCGCGGGCGTCCGAGCCCGCATCACCCGCCCAAGAACAGCCGCCCGACGTCCGGGTCTTCCAAGAGCGCGGCGCCCTTACCGGCCTTGGCGAGCTGGCCCGACACCAGCACATAGCCGATATCGGCGAAGCTCAGGCCCTTCTTGGCGTTCTGCTCGACCATAACGATGGTTTTGCCCTCGTTGTGCTGCAGGTCGTCGAGGATCTCGAACACCATGTCGATGTAGCGCGGCTCCAAGCCGATTGACGGCTCGTCCACCAGCAGCACGTCCGGCTCCATGACCAGCGCGCGCGAGATTTCCAACAGCCGCCGCTCGCCGCCCGACAATACGCGCGCCGGCTGATGCCGCCGCTGAGCCAGCCGGTCGTATTTGGCGAACACCTTGTCGGCCGCCGCATGCGCTTCCGCCGGCTTGGGCTTGAGGAAGCCGCCCATCCAGAGGTTTTCCTCCACCGTCATGTCGGGGAAAACGGAGTTGTCCTGCAGGATATAGGCGATGCCGGCTTCTTTCAGCTTGTCGTTGGAACTGAGCCGCGAAATTTCCTTGCCGTTCACCTGGATGCTGCCGCTCATCACGGTGGCAAAGCCGAAGATCGAATGCAGCACGGTCGATTTGCCGGCGCCGTTCGGCCCGATCAGGCAGAGCGACTGGCCCTTCCCGACGCGCAGCGAGAAGTCGTGCAGGATTTCCATCTGGCCGTAGCCGGAACGCATGTCGTCGATGATGAGGAAGCTCTCGCCCTTGACCAGCGCCTCGATCGCGCCGATCGACGGCGCGTTCTCTGCGATGCGCTCGGCTTCGCGCTGCACCGCGTCGACCGACATGATCGAGTCGACGTCGCCAAACCCGTAGCCCTGGAGTTTCTGCTCGCTCATCTCAGTGGGCCCCCAGATACGCGTCGAGCACGTTCGGGTCGTTGCGGATCTTTTCCGGTGCCCCCTCCGCCAGCAGTTCGCCGTGCGCCAGGCAATAGATGTGCTGAGCGAGATTCATGATCACCCGCATATTGTGCTCGATCACGAACAGCGTGATGCCGAACTGCGCGTTGGCGCGCTTGAGCCGGTCGATCAGGCCGTTGATCAGCGTGGGGTTGATGCCGGCGGTGGGCTCGTCGAGCATCAACAGCCGCGGCTCGTTCATCAGCGCCATGGCGAATTCGAGCAGTTTCTGCTGGCCGAAAGACAGCGAGCCCGCGAGCAAGAAGCGCTTCTCGTAAAGGCCGACGAATTCCAGCATGTCTTCGGCGTGCTTCGACACTTCCGGGTCGTGCTGGCCGTGAAACAGCTGGTGGAAGCCATGCTTTCGCACCGATGCCGAGATGATCATGTTCTGCATGCAGGTCATCTGGCCGTAGATGCGGGTCTGCTGGAAGGTGCGCAGTAGCCCGAGGCGC
Organism: Pseudolabrys sp.; assembly: GCA_037385125.1. Lineage (GTDB taxonomy): Bacteria > Pseudomonadota > Alphaproteobacteria > Rhizobiales > Xanthobacteraceae > Pseudolabrys. The sequence goes on along the minus strand of JARRNI010000266.1, from coordinate 4,677 downwards.
GCGATCTGTGGTACCCGCAGTTTGGAAATCTCCTCACCCTGGAATCGGATCGAGCCGCCATCGATCGGATATTGCCCGACGATGGAGGAGAACAGCGTGGTCTTGCCGGAGCCGTTGGGGCCGATCAATCCGACGATCGAGCCTTCCGGTACGACCAGCGAAATGTCCTTGTTGGCCTGCACGCCGCCGAAGGCCTTGGAGACATTGCTGACCTCCAGAAGCGCGCTCATTCCGCCGCCTCCCGGGCCGGGGCCGCTTCGCCCGCCCGCGCGCGCTCGATGCGCAGGCCGAACCATTCGGGGAACTTCTCGCGCATCCAGCCGAGGATGCCTTGCGGGAAGAACACCACGATGACGACGATCATCAGCCCCAGCGCCACCCGCTGCCAGCCGAACAGGTAGATCCAGAACACTTCCTTGAGCACCTGGAAGATGATGGCGCCGATCACCGGCCCCCAGATCGTGCCCTTGCCGCCGAGGATGGCCATCAGCACCATCCACACGCCGTAGGTCTCGCCGGCAAACGCCACGTCGATCGGATCGATGAAGCGCTTGAGGTTGCCGAGAATGCCGCCGGAAATGCCGAGCAGCACGGCCGCGACGCACCAAGCCGTCACTTTGATCCAGGTGGTCGGCAGGCCCATGGCCTCGGCCTTGTCCTCGTCGTCGCGGATGGCGTTGAGCGCCAGCCCGAAACGGGTCGACATCAGCCAGCGGATCACCACGAAGGTGATGATCGCGAGGATGAAGGCGAGGTAATAGAACAGCTCGCTCAGATCGCCGAGCTTAACCGGCGCGTTGGGCGACGATAGCCCATCGCCGGCGCCGATCCAGTTCCAGCCGGCGGCGATCTGGCCGGCGGCAATGCCGAGGCCGAGCGTGCAGATGGCGAAATAGTGCCCGCGCATGCCGAGCACGACGCGGCCGAACACCAGCGCGACCAGGCCGGCGAGGGCGCCCGCCACCGGCAGGCCGAGCGCCAGGCCGGTGAGGTATTGCGGCACGTTGAAGGTGAAGATGGTGGTGTGGCCGCCGGCCGCCGCCGTGTTATGGGAAACGCTGTAGACCAGGCCGATCTGCGTCACCGCGCAGGCATAGGTGCCGACGCCGATGAACAACACGTTGCCGAACGAGTTGTAGCCGGCCTGGCCGCCGACCAGGTCCCAGGTCAGCGCGAACACGACGAACAGCCATAGCTCCGCAAGCTGCGAATGATAGCCCGGCATCAGATAGGGCAGGGCGATGCCGATGAGGACGATGGCGGCGTAACCGGCGAGTTGTCGGGCGGAGACGTTCATCGCAGATACTGCCGTTTGGCCGCCAGCCGCGTGTTGCGCCAGATCAGCACCACGACGAGGAGGCTGAAGACGAAAGCAAGCTGGAACTGGCTGCCGAGGACGAAGCCGGCGACGCTTTCGGCGGCGCCAAGGCCGAGCCCGGCCACCACGACCCCGAAGATGTTGCCCAGCCCGGCGACGATCACGATCATGAAGGCGCGGATGGTGTAGGGCAGCCCGATATAGGGGTGGACGGTGTAGGCCATCGCCACCAGCGCGCCGGCGGCGCCGCAGATCGCGGCATTGAGCCCAAAGGTGACGGCGTAGACCCTGTCGGTGTCGATGCCGAGCACACGCGCGGCGCGCGGGTTCTGCGCGGTGGCGCGAATCGCCTGGCCGAGGCGCGACTTGCGCATGAACGCCACCAGGATTCCGCCCAGAATGATCGCGAGCACGAAGGCCAGCACCTTGATGTTGGCGACCGATATCATCCCGCCGGCGAACTGCGTGTCGCCGAGATGGGAGCGCGCCGTCTGCACATTGCCGCTGAAGATCGTGTTCATCAGTTGCTGCAGCAGGATGGAAAGCCCGAAGGTGGCCAGCAGCGAAACGAACAGGTCACGATCGACCACGCGGAAGATCACCAGCCGGTAGAGCGCGTAGCCGACGAAGAACATGACGAACGGCGCCACCACCACGCCGACCAGCGGGTGGATGCCGTTCCAGAACAGGATCATGGTGACATAGCCGCCGAGCATCACGAGCTCGCCCTGGGCGATGTTGATGATGTTCATCACGCCCCAGACCAGCGCCATGCCGTAGGCGGCGAGCGCGAAGATCGAGCCGATCAGCAGGCCGTTGATAATGAGGTTGGCGCCGATCATCGGCACCTGGAAAAGCAAAGATAGGTTCTCGAGCAAGGGAAGGCTCCCGCTCCTTGTGCGCTCTTAGAGCGTCGTATTTTTTAGGTCGCCCCGAAGGAATGAACGGCGTCGGCCGGGGCCATTTCAGGGCCCCGGCCGCGCCGGACGCGCTTGCGATCAGTTCATCGCAGCCGAACGCGGAACGACTGCCTTCTCTTCCGCGAACTCCTTGGGCGACACGACCACATACTTGCCGCCGAGGATCTGATAGAGCGCCATCGGCTTGGCGATGTTCTTGCCGGTCTTGTCGAACTTGATGTGACCGTAGAACGTCATCATATCGGTCTTGGTCAGTGCCTCACGCACGGCTTCCTTGTCGATCTTGCCGGCGCGCTCCAGCGCGTTGGCATAGACGATTACGGCCGCGGCTGATTCCGCCGACTGGTAGGGCGGCGCGGTCTTGTAGCGTTTGATGAACGCCTTGTTGAAGTCGCCGGCCGAGCCGAACACCTTGCCCTTGTAGGTCAGGGTCGGTGCCCACTGGGTCGGGCACAGGAAGCCCTCGACGCCCTTGCCGAACTTCTTGATGATCTTGCCGGAATCGCACTGGGTCATGGCGACGATCGGCGTCTTGATGCCCTGCTCGGTGATCTGGCGGGCGCCGGTCACCGCGCCTTTGGTGTGGCCGGAAATGAACAGCATATCCGGCTTCAGCGCCTTCACTTTGGTCAGCGTCGGCGTGATGTCGTTGAGGTCCGCCGGCATCTTGTCGTCAATGACGAGCTTCATGCCGTACTTCTTCATGCGCTCGACAATGCCGGCCCGGATGTCCTTGGAGAACGGGTCGTTCTCGACCACGATCGCGGCCGTGAGCTGGTTCGGCTTCTTCTTGAGCGCGTTGGCGTGATCGGCGGCGAGATCGACCACGCTGGCCATATACTGGTCGGCCGTCGACAGCGTGGCGAAGATGTACTTGTAGCCGTTGGTGAACAGCGTGCGCGCCGCGCCGTTGGCTTCCACCATCGGGGTCTTCAGGCGCTCGGTCTCGGGCGCGATCGCCTTGGTGAGGCCGGACGAATAGGGCCCGAGGATGAACTTGATGCCGTCCTGCTTGATCAGGCGGTCGACCAGCTCAGCGCCGCGCGCCGGGCTCGATTCATCGTCGTAGAACTTGACGGCCAGCTTGTAGGTCTTGCCGCCGATCTTCACGCCGCCCATCGAATTGATCTTGTCGACCGCGAGCTTATAGCCCTTCTCGGTGAAAACGCCGTTGGTCGAATATTTGCCGGTTTCCGAGACCGCTGCGCCGAGGGTGATGACGTCCTCGGCCGAGGCCACGTTGTAGGCCAGAATTGCGCCGGCAAAGCCGAGCGCAAGGGTCTTCGTCAGCAAACGCATGATCGGGTTCCTCCCTGACTTAAGGTTGCATTCCCTCTATGCGGCGTATCTCGCGGCTCTCATGGTCGCTTTGCGATCAACGCCGCCGGTCGCCCCACGGGCGGCGGGTTGGGCACGCCACTAAATGGATCATAACACTGGAAAATCCGCCGTTGCCAACGCTATTTCCGGGATTGACAATCGCGACCCAAGGCCGCAGCGCGGTATTGGCCGGGCGCCCGCTGAATGCATAGCGGTTGAGCAGGCTGCTAAAGTCCGGCCGCACCTCGATTTCCCATGCTGAAATCGGCCTTCCGGTGAGTGGCCGTGCGGCCGCGAAGGTGGTAATGCAACGCGCAGATCATTCCGGTAACGACGAGGTCTCCATGTATAGCGAGCTGGGTCTCTACATCGACGGCAAATGGCTGGGCGGCGAAGGCCGCAAGGGCGAGGACGTGATCAATCCGGCGACCGGCAAGACGCTGGCGCGCCTGCCGCATGCCAGCAAGGCCGATCTCGACGCGGCGCTGGCGGCCGCCGAAAAGGGCTTCGCGCAGTGGAAGGCGACCTCGGCCTATGACCGCTCCAAGATCATCGCGAGCGCCACGACCACGTCTCCAAGGTGCAGACGCAGGAACAGGGCAAGCCGTATCCCGAATCGCGCGCGGAAGTGCTCACCAGCGCCGACATCATCGACTGGTACGCGGAGGAAGGACGCCGGGCCTACGGCCGTATTATTCCCGGCCGCCAGCAGGGCGTGCGCCAGCTTGTTCTGCAGGAGCCGATCGGCGTGGTGGCCGCTTTCACGCCGTGGAACTTCCCGACGCTCACGCCGGTGCGCAAGATCGCCGGCGCCCTCGCCGCCGGGTGTTCGATCATCATCAAGGCATCGGAGGAGACGCCCGGCGGCTGCGTCGAGCTGGTGCGCTGCTTCGCCGATGCCGGCGTGCCGGCGGGCGTGGTCAACCTGGTGTTCGGCGTGCCGGCCGAGGTCTCCGAGCACCTGATCCCGCAAAAGGCGGTGAAGAAGATTTCCTTCACTGGCTCGGTGCCGGTCGGCAAGCATCTGGCCGGCCTTGCCGCCAAGGGCATGAAGCGGGCCACCATGGAACTGGGCGGGCATTCGCCGGTGGTGGTGTTCGACGACGCCGACGCCGACAA
>JARRNI010000265.1:0-6318 GCA_037385125.1 Pseudolabrys sp. | reverse complement strand
GGTCGTCCCAGCCGTGGATCTGGTGCACCGCCTCGTAACGGATGATCTTCTCCAGCACGATGGCCGGCGTCGACCAGTCGATGCGGCGCAGCACCAAAAATCCGCGGTTGAACCAGGACGAGAACAGATGGACGAAATCGGCATCCACCTGGCCGAGATCGTCGTCGCGATGGGCGAGCACGTCGATGAGTTGCGCGCGCATGCGCACCAGCGCCGCGGTGCCGCCGGGCGCCAGGTTGAGCCGGCGGAACAGTTCCTGCCGGCGCGGCTCGGAAGCCGCGTGCACCTCGGCGGCGGTTGTGTCGGAAGGATGCTCGCGCCAGGCGGCGATGGCGGCTTCCATGCGGGCCGGATCGGGACCGAAACGCTCGGCCAGTGCCTCGAAGAAGGCGATGCGCGGGCCGGTCCTCAATTCCGCGTACCGTGAAAGGATCTCGCGGGCGAGCGCCACGCCGGAGGCCTCGCCGCGGCCGGACAGCAGATGCTCGCAGAGCTCCACCAAGCTCTCTGAGCGGGTCGAGTCGACGCCCCGGCGGTCGCGGGCGCGGTCGATCAGCGCGCGGCCGCGGTCGGAAATGGTCTGCAACAGTTCGCCGAAAAACGAGGCGTTCATCGCTCCAGCTCCGTTGGCCGTCGGGACGGCCGGGCAGCCGCCCACGACCGGCCTGGATCCGTCAGCCCGGCAACCATGTGGCCCTAACGGAAAAGATAGACAAGATAGTGATGCCGGAAATCATCATAATGACACAGGACAGCCAGCCCAAGCGGGCCATTGGGCCAAACGGGCTAATGCGACCAAAGAACGAGCCGCGCCCTGGCCAGCCCGGGACGATGGTCTTATAACCCCGGCCATCGTCCTTTCATGAAAGCGTTGCTGGGAGCTTTACAGACATGCCGAAGCCGTTGGCGGGCCTCCGCGTCGTCGAACTCGCCCGCATTCTGGCCGGGCCCTGGGCCGGCCAGATGCTCGCCGATCTCGGCGCCGACGTGATCAAGGTGGAGCGCAAGGGCAGCGGCGACGACACCCGCGCCTGGGGGCCGCCCTTCGTAGAAGGCAAGGACGGCGAGCATATCGGCGCGGCCTATTTTCACGGCGCCAACCGCGGCAAGCGCTCGATCGAGATCGACTTCGACAGCGAAGACGGCAAACGCATCGTAAAGAAGCTGGCGGCGCGCTCCGACGTGCTGATCGAGAATTTCAAGGTCGGCGGGCTCGCCAAGTTCGGGCTCGACTACCCGAGCCTGAAGGACGAATGCCCGCGACTGGTCTATTGCTCGGTCACCGGATTCGGGCAGGACGGCCCCTACGCCAAGCGCGCCGGCTACGACCTGATGGCGCAAGGCATGGGCGGCATCATGGATCTGACCGGCACGCCCGACGGCGAGCCGACCCGGGTCGGCGTTCCGGTGTCGGATATCTTCACCGGCGTTTATTCGGTGGTCGGCATCCTGGCGGCGCTGCACGAGCGCGAGAAGACCGGCAAGGGCTGCCACATCGACACCGCGCTGGTCGACTCGACGGTGGGCGTGCTGTCGAACCAGGCGCTGAACTACATGATCTCCGGCAAGATCCCAAAGCGGCTCGGCAACGCCCACGCCAATATCGTGCCCTATCAGGTCTTCCCCACCTCGGACGGCCACGTCATCATCGCCTCCGGCAACGACGCGCAATACGTCAAGCTGTGCGGCGTGCTGGAGGCGCCGGAGCTGGCGCAAGACCCGGCCTACAAGAACAATACCGGGCGCCTCGAGCACCGCGCCGAGCTGGTCGGCAAGATCAGCGCCATCACCGCAACGATGAAGCGCGAGGAGCTGCTCGCCAAGCTGGAGGCGGTACAGGTGCCGGCCGGCCCGATCAACAATATTGAGCAGGTATTCGAGGACCCGCAGGTGGTTCACCGCGGCATGCGGCTGGCATTGAAGAGCGAGGCCGCCAGGGACGGCACCATTCCCGGCGTGCGCACGCCGATCGTGATCGATGGCTGGAAGGCAGCTTCCGAACACTCCGCGCCGCTGCTCGGCGAGCATCCGGCGGAGATCTTAAACGAGATCGGGGAAGGGTGAGCGGCACTCGACGAGAGTCCACCGCTCATTAAAATCCACCGGCCTTCGAGGGCCGCCTTCTGCCCGGCCACTTCAAGGTGACGGGGCTGAAATCAATCCACCGGGATTACCGCGGCCACGTATTCGGTGCCCTTGACGCGGCTGCGGTGACCGTCGCCCTCGACGTCCTCCATCAACATGGTGTCGCCCGGGCCGACCGTGCGGGTCTCGCCGTCGCTCGCGGTCACCTCGAGGTGGCCGGTGATGCAGATCATGAACTGCTTCTTGGGCACGTTGATGCCGTCGGCGCTCCAGCCGGAGGGCAGCCGGATGAACTGCATGCCGTCGCTGGGGAAAGCGTGCGACACGAACACGAGCGGCGCCGGCGGCCGATAATCGGCCTCGTCGAGCTTGAGGGTCGCGTCCTCGAAATGGGTTTTGCCGTTCTTGCCGGCGTGCAGTCGAACGTATTTCATCATCCAGCTCCTTTCGGCCGGTCGCGGGCGAAAAAACGGCTCGCTTATCCGTCCTGCTTGGCGCGTCGGCCTTGACCTGGGTCAAAGGCTGCGCCGGCGATCGGTTCCTGCCAGGGCTTGTCGCCATAAATCGACCCACACCGCATCCTCTAACATTTTGCATGCGCATGATCTTTTTCGAAAACCGGTACCCACTTTTCGGGATCATGCGCGCTAGCCGGCCCGCGCCACCCGCTGCGGCCGGCCGCGCGCGCTTTCCATCGCTTCGCGGATGTGCCGGCGCAGGCCGTCAAGGTCGTAGGGCTTCTGCAGCACCACCACGCCGCGGCGCACGGCGTCCTGGGCGCTGGCGCTATAGCCGGTGGTCAGCAGCACCGGAAGGCCGGGGAATCGCGCGTTGATCTCCTGCGCGAGATCGAGGCCGTCCATGCCGCCCGGCATTAGGATGTCGGAGAACACGAGATCGACCGCGGGGTCGAGCCTGAGCGCCGCCATGGCGGCCCGGGCATTAGCGACGCTGCGCACGCGATAGCCGAGCTGGCGCAGCAGGCCCCCGCCCACCTCGGCCACGTCGTCATTGTCCTCCACCAGCAGCACGGTGCCGACCCGCTCGGCCGGCGCCTGCTTCGGTGCCTCCCGCGAAGGCGCGCTTGGCACTTCGCGGCTGCGCGGCAGGAAGATCGTCACCGCGGTGCCGCGCCCTTCCGCGCTCGACACGGTGACCGCGCCGCCCGACTGCCTGGCAAAGCCGTAGACCTGGCTGAGCCCCAGGCCGGTGCCCTTGCCGACCTCCTTGGTGGTGAAGAACGGCTCGAATACGCGGGCAAGCCTATCGGCGGGAATCCCCTGCCCCGTATCGGCCATGCGGATGGCGACGAATTCGCCGGAAAGCCCCTCCTCGTTCGCCCCGCCGCGCAACGCGACCGGCTTGGCGCGGATCGACAGCGTGCCGCCGTTCGGCATGGCGTCCTTGGCGTTGACCGCGAGATTGAGGATGGCGAGCTCGAGCTCACTGGTATCGACCCGCACGGCGCAGGGCTCGTCCGGCACGTCCACCTTGATCTCGATGTCGGCGCGCAGCGAGCGCGACAAGAGCTCGCGGATCGCCGGCAGGCGCTGCGCGAGATCGATCACCTGCGGAGTCAGGGGCTGCTGGCGCGAATAGGTCAGCAGCTGGCGGGTCAGCGTCTCGCCGCGCTGGGTCGCGGTCGAGATCATGTCGAGCAGCCGCGTGTGCTTCTTGTCAGTCAGCTCCGCGCGCAGGCGTTGCACGCTGCCGCTGATGATCATCAACAAGTTGTTAAAATCGTGCGCAACGCCGCCGGTTAGCTGGCCGATCGCCTCCAGCCGCTGGGCCTGCCGCAGGGCGCCTTCCGCCACCTCCCGCCGGTCGGCTTCGTCGTAGAGCCGCTGCGTGCGCCGCAGCGCCAGCCAGAGCCCGGCGAACAGGAAAGCGGTGGCGGGAAGGCCGAACACCAGATGGCTGCTCATGTGGCGCAGCCATTCGCCGACCATGCTAGTCTTCTCCACGCCGGCCATCACGTAGAGCGGGAAGCCGGTGAGCTTGCGATAGCCGACGCGACGCTCGATATGGTCGATTTGCGACTTGACCCAGTAGATGCGCTCGTCGAACCCTTTCGCGATGCCGCGGCGCAAGGGGCTGCTGGCATCGAGCTTCTGCCGTGGATTCTTCAGCGGCGGATAGCGCGCCAGAAATCCGCCGTCGGCGCGCGCCATGGCGAAATAGCTGCCTTCGCCATGCGCCATGCGCGCATAGAAGCTTTCGAAATAGCTCGGCATCACCGCGATCGACACCACGCCGTTGAAGCGGCCGTCCGGCGAGGGCCGGCGCTGCGAGACCGCGAAGAAATTGGTGTCGAGGCCGCTCATGCGCGGCGAATGGATGCCGCTGACATAGGTGCCGACTTTGCCGTTCTTCTGCGCCCGGAAATAGTCGCGATCTGAAAAACTCACATTTCTCGGCACCGGCTCGATATTGGCCGAAACCAGCGGATGGCCGTTGCGGTCGATCACGACGATGCCGTGCAGTTGCGGCAGTTCTTTGACAATCCGCGCCAGCCGCGCGTGCAGCCGCTGCTGGTTGGCGCGGATGTCATCATCCGACACGCCGCGCATCACCTCGTCAATCTCGCCGAACGTCCGCTCCACTGTCTGCAGCACCTTGAGCGCATGCTCGTGCAGGATGTCGAGCGAGCGGTAGATGCGCTCGTCGGTCGCGCGCTTCATATCGCGGTAGTTCACATAGGCCGCGAAGGCGAACAGCGTGAACGGCAGCACCAGCGAGGCCGCCATCATCAGCTTGAGCAAGCGGATGGCCGCCTGCCGCGCGCTCAACATCTGGCTGCCGGAGGAATCTGCCATGATATCCGAATGGATGCGCCCCCGAACGACGCGGGCAGTTTTTCACAAATCGTCGACGGCGACGAGACCTTTGAGCCTTCCGTCGACGAAAATTGGATGAAAATCGTTTGTTGTCGCGGCGCGGTCACGCGCGCGGCTGGGGGATGGAACCCTGTGGTCAGCGCGGCGTTACGTCACCGCCGTCGGAGCCAGGGCCTCAATATCGCTGGCGACGTCGATCACCGCCGGGCGTTTCGCGGCCAGCGCGCGTTGCAGCGCGGGCGCGATGTCTTTTGGCTTTTCGACGCGGATGCCGAGGGCGCCCATGTCTTCCGCCAGCCGCGCGAAATTGGTCGGCCGGTAGGTCCACAGTTCGTGTGCCTTTTCCGTCTGCTCACCGCCATAGGCGCGGTCGAAGCCGCGTTTGGATTGGTTGCCGCCGCTGTTGTTGTTGACGATCGTCACGCTAGCGATATTCCAGCGCACCGCCGTCTCGATCTCACCGATGTGGTACCAGAAGCCGGCATCGCCGGTGAACACCACCACCGGCCGCTCGGGGCAGGCCGCCTTGGCGCCGATGCCGGCGCACAAGGCCCAGCCGAGATGGCCGGCGCTGCGCATGTAGCTCTGCGTCGGTGCGCGAAGATCGTACATCCCGCCCATCCACATGCCGGCATGGCCGGTGTCGACCACGACGATCGCATCGCCGGGCACGTGCTGCGTCAGTTCATGACAGATGCGGGCGGGATGAATCGGCACCGCCTCCGACTCAAGATCGGCTTTGTAATTGGCGTACCAATCCGCACGAAGCCTGGAAATTTCCTCGATCCAGGCTTCACGCTTCTTTGCGCTTCGCTTGTCGGCCTCCGTCAGCATGGCGGCCAGCACGGACTTGGCGTCGCCCAGCACGTTCGCGACCAGCGGATAATTGCGGCCGAGCGATTCCGGCTCGATGTCGATCTGGATCGCCGGCGTGCCGATCTTCGGCACCGCCCAGAAATGAGTGGTCATGCCGCCCGTTTCGGTGCCGATGAAGCAGACCAGGTCCGCCGCGTTCACCGCGCGGTTGGCGCTCTCGCGCGAATAGCTGCCGACCACGCCGACCGGCAGGGGATGGGTGCCGGGGATCGAGTCCTTGCCGTTGAGCGAAGTGGCAACCGGAATCTGCAAGGCTTCCGCCAACGCCACCAGTTCGCGCGCGGCGCCTGAGGCGCGCACGCCGCCGCCGGCGACGAAAATGGGGCGCTCCGCCTTTTGCAGCAAATCGAGCGCGGCCCGCACGGCGGCGGCCTCCGGCTGCGGACGGAACGGCGGCACTTGCGCAAACTGCGCCTCCACCAGTGCCTGCATCTCCGCCTCTTCCACGTCGAGTTGGCCTTCGTTGCCGCGGAATTGCAGATGCACCGGGCCCGGTGCGCCGGTGGTCGCGACGCGGAAG
>JARRNI010000264.1:0-6322 GCA_037385125.1 Pseudolabrys sp. | reverse complement strand
TCCGAGGTCTCGCGGCTGCTCATCGGGACCTGCTTGAGGCCCTTGGCCCGGCGCAGCGTTTCCGCGCGCTCGGTTTCCGGCAGAAGGAGCGGCATCAAGGAATCGCTGCCGTGCGGCGGAACTAGCTTTGACATGAACCTTGCCTCTTCGCTCTTTTATTCACTGGCGCCTACGAAGCGCGAAACCTGTCGCCACCCGTGAGCGGCCGCCGCAGACCGGAAATCCGCTTCACCGGAAGCCAGACCGGCGCGCCAATAATTCGGCGCGCCGGTTGATGCTGCGTTCTGAGCAGCAGCTCTCCCAATTGCAAAGGTATGACACTTACGGCCGCTTCGGGGTCTTGTATTCGGCTTCCTTCTGGAACTGCTCCCAGACGGTTTCGTAGCCGACGAACCCTTTTTCGTTCGGCGCCATTTGGCGCGTCGTCAAAAAACGCGTGTGGCCGTCGGGAACTTTGGGGACAGGCTTTTTCTCGTCGCTCATGGGTCACCTTTTGCCGTAAAGCCGGGGTTGCAAGCGCATAGCCGAAGTCTCAAACCGGTCTCATGAGTGCGGGGTCGACATCCGCACCCGCGCCGATCGCGCCGCCCGCTTTCATCTCTTCCTCGGTTGCGTTACGCACCGTCAGTATCTCGAGCGCGAAAACGACCTCTCGGCCGCAAAGCGGATTATTGCCGTCGACGGTCAGCGTCGCGTCGTCCACCCGCGTCACGAGGAAGCTGCGGGTCTGGCCCTTGTCGTTTTCCATCAGGATGGAGGTGCCGACCTGCCGGTACTCCTCGGGAACGTTCTCGATGCGGTCGGTGAAAACCAGCGACTCGTCCCTGGCGCCGAAGATCTGATTGCCGTCGATCGGCACCTCGATGACGTCGCCGGCGGACTTGCCTTCCAGTTCCCCATGGACGGAAGGGGCCAGAATCTCATTGTGTCCGTGAACATAGCCCAACGGAAATTCGACCATGGTGAGAACGTGCCCCGACTTCTTGTCGGTCACCTTGTATGTCAGTTCGACGAACTTGCCGTCCTGGATGGTTTCACTCATGTCGAATCCGAACGAACTGCTCAGAAGATGGATGCACCGAAAATCCTGACCTTTTCATTTTCATAGCCGAGGACAAGTCGGCCGAGCCATTCGCCTTCCTTCTTGGTGCTCCGTTGCCGGTAAAGCACCGTCACATGTTCGCCCCGGCGGATGACACCAAGATAGTCGAAGTCCCCGGACAGATTTCTGGCCAGTTCGCTGTTTGCGAACTGGTGCCCGACCTGAACCTGATCCATGGCCCGCGCGAAGGAACTGGAAAAATTCTTGACGAATTCTCCGTATTTCCCCTCGTTGGAATTTTTCACGAGGTCGCGCCACAGAGGATCGGCTATGGCCCTTATCTCCTCATCTGTTTTTTCAATAACGTTCACGCACGGCTCTCTTTGACTCGAAGAGACCGGCATTGCAGAGCGCATCTGAGAAAGATCAACGAGCGACATGCCGGTTCTTTTGCGCCCAGGCAGAAGCCCAATGCGGACTTCTGGCCGGGGATATTGCTACTCGTCCGCGCCAACCAGGTGATAACAGGGCGCCTTCTCCATGGTGTATTCACCGGTTTTCGGATCGCGACGCGAAACGGTCAGCACGTGCCAGTTTGCGTCGTCCACCTTCATGGCGTCGCCCCGGTAGTAGTAGCCCGGCCAGCGCGTCTCCTTGCGGAACAGGGTGTGCTGCGTAACGCACTCTGCGGCGCGATGACGGTGCTTCAACTCCCAGGCACGCAGCAACTCGTGAATATCCTTTGCGGCCACGTTCTCAAGATCTTCCTCCATGATCTTGAGCTTCTTGAGACCGATATTCAGGAGCTTCTCGTTGGTCATGTAGTTGACGGTCACCCCGCCGCAATACTCGTCCATCAGCTTCTGCAGACGGTCCAGGCCCTGCTGGGGATTGATGTAGTGCGGGTTGACATCGCCCGCCACGATCGCATTGCGGTAGGTCTTGTAATGCTCCAGGGGCTTGTAGATCTCTTGTCTGCGGCGGCTGATCTGCTCCTGGGAAACGACGATGCCTTCGCCCTTGCCGTCGTCGATGTATTTGCAGGCGGCCTTGGCGGCGAGACGGCCTTCGGTGAACGAGCCGGATGAGAAGGCGTGCGGGGTACCGCCGACCGCGTCACCGGCGCCGAATAGACCTTCGATCGACGTCATGCGGTTGTAGCCCCAGAAATACTCGGGCGGAGAAACGTCCTCGGGACCCGAGCACCAGGCGCCCGAACAGGTCGCGTGCGAGCCCATGACATAGGGCTCGGACGTGGTCAGCTCGGGATTCTCGTTCTTGGGATCCACATCAGTGGCGGCCCACAGGACCGCCTGGCCGACCGTCATGCCGAGGAAGTTTTCCCAGCCCACTTCTTCCAGATGCGGGTCCTGGAAGGCGCGCATGGTCACCATGTGAATGGGGCCGCGGCCGGCATTCACTTCGCTGATCAACGCATGGTTACGCAAGCAAGTCGGGATGGGCCGATGGGTCAAGTGCGACGCTTCCGGATCCAGATATTCCTTGCCGACCATCTTCTGCAGTTCGGGGAACCATTTGGACTCGTACTCTTCGCCCAGACCGTTTTGCGTGTAGGTCTTCAGGTGCAGAAAGTAAGCGCCGACCGGACCGTAGCCGTCTTTGAAGCGCGCCAGCACGATGCGGTTTTCCATCTGCGTCATCTTGGCGCCGGCGTTGATCATGAGCCCATAGGCAGACGCGGACGACCAGGGCGCATACCAGGTGCGGCCGGAGCCTTCGCCCACCGAACGCGGCTTGAAGATGTTGGAAGCGCCGCCCGCGCCGCAGATCACGGTCTTGGACTTGAAGACGTGGTAGTTGCCCGTGCGGACGTTGAAGCCGACGGCACCGGCAACCCGGTTCTCCTTCCTGTCGTCTATCAGCAGGTGGGTGACGCAGATGCGGTTGAATACCTTGTCGGCCGATTTCTTGGCGGCCTCGGCCACGATGGGTTTGTAGGACTCGCCGTGAATCATGATCTGCCATCGCCCTTCACGCAGATAGTGCCCGGTTTTCGGGTTCTTCATGATGGGCAGGCCCCACTCTTCGAATTGGTGCACCGTGGAGTCGACGTGACGGGCCATATCGAACAGCAGGTCTTCCCGCACCAGCCCCATCAGGTCGATGCGAGCATAGCGGACATGATCCTCCGGGTTATTCTCGCCCCACCGGGTGCCCATGTAGCAGTTGATGGCGTACAGACCCTGGGCGACCGCGCCGGAGCGATCGATATTGGCCTTCTCGGCAATGACGATCTTCTTGTCCTGGCCCCAGAATCGGGCCTCCCAGGCGGCGCCGGTGCCGCCAAGACCTGCACCGACGACCAGAATATCGATGCCGTCTTCGACGATCGTTTTGTAAGCCATCAGTAATACACGCCTTTCTTCATCTTGAGACCATTGGACTCAAGCGTGTGCAGACCGCCGTCATCCATGCGGATCCATTTCGGCTCGTTGTACAACAGCTGGCTGTCGCGCATTTCTTTGCTGGGCCCAGGAACATTTTTGAGCTGCGGGATCGCCTGCCCCCAGGGCTTGGTGGTGATAGGCGACAGGAAGTTCTTTTCCGTCCCGTTCCGGAATTTGATCTTCCAGGCGATCGTGCCTCTCTCTTCGTCGCGGTCAACACGCACACTGTGACTGAGCGGGGCGAAGTCGGCGTATCCGCGCACATCGATCGCATGCTGCGGACAAGCCTTCACGCACGAATAACACTCCCAGCACATGTTGGGCTCGATGTTATAGGCGCGGCGATAGGTCTTATCGATGTGCATGATGTCCGAGGGACAGATGTCGACGCAGTGTCCGCATCCGTCGCACCTTGTCATATAGACGAAGGTAGGCATGGGTCGGCTCCTTATCTCTTCCAACAGAACTTGCGGGCTGCTTCTTAATAGTGGCGAGGCGCTTCGCGCTTGATGCCAAGCCCCATTCGCATGGGAGCGTTGACCAGCAGTTCCATGGAGTGTCTTTTCTGTTGTTCAGGGTCGTCACGGGTCAGCGTCGGCAGGTTCTGGGCTGAACCATTGGCCTTGGAGACTCTCTTCTCGAACGCCGCGGCCGGCTTAAAGAACATATGCGAGAACTTCGACCACGGGATCGAGCCGAACAGCACCGTGGTGGCGATAAGATACAGCGCCAGGAACGCATAGTCCCAGCCCGCGACGCCCGCGGTCTGCAGCCACGCCCAGATCAGACCGAAGGTCGCGCTTAAGACCAGCGTGACGACGAACAGGTCGGCTTGCTCGAACCGTAACGGCGAAAGGCCTTCCGCGGCGACGTCGACACGGATGAAAAACCAGAACCAGTAGCCGCCGAGGCAGATCATCAACGCGCCGACGTACCACAGCGTCGCCACCGGGGTGGGCGTAGCAGCGGCCGACGTCGGAAAACCGAACACCATGATCGCGGTGGTGATGACGTAGATGACGAAGCCGTACATGCCGAGCAGATGGGCGACGCGGCGGCGCGCGTTGCAGAACTCGCCCGAGGCCGCGACATCGACCGCGGCCGTCTGCACCGCGATCGCAATCTTTTCACCGCCACCGACAGACCTCTTCGCCTTCGCTTTGGAGGCGCGCATGTTCGCGAAGAAGTACTTGGCGCTTCCCTTGTGAACGACGTCGAAAAGCGTGCCGGCCACGACCAAAAAGGCCATCAGGGCAACATAGGCCTGCATGGCAACGACTGGTACGGACGCCGACAGTTCAGCGAACGGATTAGTGGTGAACATTGCCCAACATTTCCCCCGGTGAGCCTGAAATTTAGGCGTACGTTAGCCGACGGAGCACCCGCTTGCAATCATTCGCATATTTGCATTCGGCCGCGGCCGGCGCCGCGGATGTTGCCCCGTTCGTCGGAAGCCGCCTTCTATATTCATGGTGCAGCGGGTGTAAAGCGCCGCGTAAGAAAAGATTCATTCAGGTAGACGAACGTTCCGTTCGCTGGGCTTTCTTAAATCATGCGCCGGCGCGCAGGGCGTGAACGGGGCGGTGCCGTGGGCGACCGTGCCCTTGCCCTACCACGTCACGCCTTTGAGATCGCTGGCAAATGAACCGCGGCGCGGCCTTGCTCGTTAAGGTACGGGGTGCGCTGGTGAATCCGCCGGTGGCGGCGTAAGGTTGGAGGTGTCCGGCGCGAGCGGTCTATCGCGCGCCGGCAGACCGAACGGGGGGAACGCAAACCGGCAGGCCGGAAAACGGCAGAACCGTAACCCGAGGAGAGACGCCATGAAGATTGGTGAGTTTCTCAAGAGCGCGCATCGGCGCGTTGTGACCTGCATGCCGACCGACACCATCGACGCCGCCGCTAAGGCCATGCACGCGCATGGCATCGGCGCGCTCGCCGTCTGCGAGGTCGGCATCCGCATGGTCGGTATCATCTCCGAACGCGACCTGGTGCGCATCTTCGCCACCACCGACTGCAACGACCTGCCGAACCTCCGGGTGCGCGACGCCATGACCACGCGGGTCATGAGCTGCACGCCCGACGACACCATGCAGGCCGCCGAGCAGTTAATGCGGCGGCACCACTTCCGCCACGTGCCGGTGGTCGAGGACGGGCGCGTCGTCGGCATGCTCTCGATCCGCGACACGCAGGCGCTGCGCTTGCAGGAGTCGGAAGACGAGCTCAACGTTCTGCGCGACGTGGTGGTTGCCGCGCGCCGCTGAGCGGAATCGCATGACCGTCTCGGCTGCTCGGCAGCGCGCGAGAGCCACGCCGAGTTCGCTACTTGCGCGACGGCGTGTGCGAAACCGGAATGAGATCGCCCGGCACCACACGGCGCAGCAGGCCCCAGATTCCGCGCGGCTCGATCAGGATCATGCCGATGGAGACGACACCGAGCACGATGAAGTGCCAGACGCCCCAGCTTTGCAGGTATTCGCGGATCAGGAAGAACACGAAGGTGCCTATGATCGGGCCTTCGAAAAGCGTTCTCAATCGCTCTGACGATCAACGGCACCCAAGGCGCGATCAGCCACATTGGGCAGGATCTCGTACCATCGGCAAAGCGATCAAGCCCAAATCTGGGGGACATCTGCTCGATATGCGGAGAGCTCGGACATCGCGCGAGCACGTGTCCAACCAAAACGACCGAAACTGTGCAAGACATGCAATAAATGGAAAAGCCCGCTTTAGCGGGCATTTCCTATACGCACTAACACTACTTTGGCAGATTTTGAGCGGCATAGGATTCCCAAATCAGTTTTTCTGTGACTCATGGGTGGTCGGTTTTTGGAGGGGCCGACCATGGGAAACAGAACATCGGATTGGCAGGATG
>JARRNI010000263.1:0-8661 GCA_037385125.1 Pseudolabrys sp. | reverse complement strand
TCAATAGCGGCGGGGCGCCGGCGTAAGGCAAGTTCCGAAGATTTCGCTGCCTCGGAGCTCGTCACGGCAATGGCTTTCCGTGGAGCCCTACGCTCCAAATCCGTGTTTTTGAGAAATTCATCCTGTTCGTGCTAGCGTCGGGAAAACCTCGATGGTCGCATGTCGGTGGGCTCGCTTGGCGCGAGCGTGGTGATCGGCCGGCCGGCGAAAATGCATGGACTGGACGATGCGCGGCCCGATTCTTCGTTTCCTTGCAATCGCTGGCGCCGGCCTGGTCCTGCTCAGCGCGGTCGGCGCGGCGCAGGCCGGCGAGCCGGCCAACGTCAAGCGCTGCCTCGCCTATGCCGCGACGATGAAGCTGGGCGCGCCGCTGCCGCATGCGCGCGCGCGGCTCGCGCAGGGCGCGATCACCATCGTCGCGTTCGGCTCGTCCTCCACCGAGGGCTTCGGCACCTTCGAAGGACGTGCTGCGCTACAAGCCCGATCTGGTCATCTGGCAGCTCGGCACCAATGACGTTCTGTGGCGCGGCATCGTCCCCAATGCCAGGGCGCTGGTGCGCGGCGCGGTGCGGCGCATCAAAAAGGCCGGCGCCGACGTCATTCTGATGGACGTGCAATATGCGCCGATGGTGCGGTCGCGGCCGGCGACCGCGCGCATGGAAAAGCTGATCGCTGCGGTCGCCCGCGAGGAGAAGGTCGGCCTGTTTTCGCGCTTTGCCCTGATGAAGCGCGCGATCAAGGGCGGGGTCGGCGGCTTGGTCGGCTTCGACGGCCTGCACAATTCCGGTGCCGGTTACCGCTGCCTGGGACTGGCGCTGGCCCGGCTGATCGACCAGGGTCGCTGACGCTTGCGCCGAAGGGCTGTTGAGCCGCGCCTGATCGTCGTCGGCAACGGTCTGGGAAAGAAGTGCAGAGTAGCGCAGGCAAACGATAAGCTGCTGAAAAATCATCGTTCCTGTGACCCGGATCACAGCCGGCAATCGGCCGGGGGCCTATGGTCACCATCGAATTCAAGAACCGGCAAGGAGCCGACCATGTTCACCTTTCCAGCCCCCGCCAGCCGCATCGTCATCCGCTGCGCGTGTCGCCGAATGGCGCCGGAGCGGCCGGAACGAGTTGACGAAACTCAACCACGAGCCTTTCGGCCGGGCCGACGCGCGCGCGGAAGCCGCCAGGTGGTTCTGGCAGCCCTGAGCGTGCCACGCCGAAGCAGAGGCCGCGCCCGGCAACGGGTGCGGTTTTTGTTTTCGGATCGGATCCCCGCTTCCGCAGGACGAACGGAGGAGATTCAATACGCCGCGGCCAGCGCGCGTGCGCCGGGCTTGGCGGCGTTGTGGTCCATGTGCCGCTGAATCTCAGCGATTAGCCCCGCCACCACCTTGGTGCGGCGCGCCACCGGGTTGCGCGCGTAGCCGCGGCGCTGGAAGAAGTTCGAGGTCGGCACCTTCTCGCGGTAGTGCTGCGGCATCAGCACCATGTCGATGCCGTTGCCGTCGCCGGTCAGATTCATCAGCTCGAGCTCGGCCGGGGTGAGCGGCTTATAGTAGTGGTAATAGTGCGCGAAGTTCACCGAGTTCAAGAGCTTCTGCACCTGCAGCAGCGGGCCGACATCGATGTCGAGCACGGCGGCGTGGATGCCCCAGCCTTTCTTGGTGAAGCGGGCAATCTCATCGTATTTGCGCCAGCTGTCCGGCAGGCTTCGGCAATAGGCGATCATGTGCTTGAGCGCGGCGAACTTGCGCTCGAAGGCTGCGCGCCGCGCGCCGGTCAGCGTCTTCGCCTTGCGCTCGAGCAAGGCGATGAAGTGCTTCCCATGCTCGCCGAACAGCGAGACGGTATTGGTGCTGAGCAGCTGGTTGTAGCCCATGGCCGGCGAGATGGCGTGCTTGCCGGGGCCGGGCGGCTCCAGGCCGGCCTGCGTATAATAGGCGCCGCGGCCGCCGGTCTCGAAGGCGTAGATGCCGACGATCTGCGGGCGGGTCAGGCCGGCCGCTCGGGCGGCCTTGGCATAGGCACGTTTGAACTGGGCGTCGCTTTTCGGCCGCTCGGGCACGAAGCTCCACACCTCGCGCGCCGCTTTGAGGAAGTCGGCCTCCACCGGGATCTTCGGCTTCTTCGGCTTGGGCGGGCGCGGCCGCTCGGGCGGCAGCGGCAGCGGGCTCACCGGCCGCGGCGGGCCTCTATAGACCGGCGGCTGCGTCAGCACGTAATCGGTAAGCGTTATCTTCTCGTGATGGCGCCGCTTGGCGATGCGGACGCGGCGCTTGTGGGTGACCGCATCCCAATAGGCCTTGGCCTCGCGCGCATAGGCGTCGTGCGCGCGGTCGTATGCGACGAGCTTTTCGCGGTAGGCGGCGAGCGCCGCCGGATCGACAGCCGGGCCTTGCGGCCAGGCGGGCGCGGACGTCGCCAGCATGGCGGCGGCGGTCAGGACGGCGAGGCAGTTGCGGGCGCGGTGCATGCTGGCGTTTTTATCGGCGCTCATCTGATTCGACCATGACGGCAAGCGCGGCCTTGTGACGTCCGCCGGTTCCGGCCGCTTCCTGTAAGAAAAACGCGCCGCAATTGCGGCGCGCCCAAAATGGGAGGCTCGCTAGGGGTAAGGGCGCCATCAGCGGATGGTGGGCGCGCTGCGGCCGCTGAAGACCACGGGTCCGCCGGCCTTGATGACGGACGGGCCTTGCGCCGTCAGCACGTCGGTGCCGAGGTTCAGCTGGGTGGCGGCAATACCGATCACCGCGATCAGAAGTGCAGCCGTGAGGCCGACCACGACGATCTTGAGGTGGGTGGCGCGGTCGGCATTGTACATCGACCAGTTCATGACACGTCCTCCACGGCCGACCGCGCTTACGCCGCAGCAGCCTGGAACATGGTTCGCTTGTTCGGAAGGATAACGTAGTGGGCCGCGCGCGCGTTCCCAGAAGGCATCACGCAAGCTTGAACCAGCGGTGTTTTCGGCGGGACAATGGCGGGAACCCGGCGGGTCCCCGGCGCATTTATGGCGCTGGCCGTGTTAGGCCGCGTGCTTATGCTTCTTCAGAGGGTAGCGCTCGCTTTCGTACAGCTTGCGGATTTCCCGGTGGCCGAGCCGCTGCTCGTCGATCTGGATATAGGCGCCGAGCAGTTGCGACTCGGACAGTTCCTCGACCGCGAAGCGGATTGCGTCGGCCGCCTTGTCGAAGCGGCGGTATTTGACCTTGTTGACGACCTTGCGGTTGCGCGAGGGAAACAGCTCCGCAGGCGCGCTGTAATCGAACGTGTTCATCGTTTACCTTTCGAGATCGGATCAAAGGAAATTGCGCAGTCGCGCCAAAGATATATGGGGTGGCAGGGGCGGTTCTTAAAGGACCTCTCGGGTGGTCTTGCCTTGCCCGGACGGATGCATTCTGATCCGACCCGAAAGAAAACAGCCGATGCATCTGCCAACCCCCGTCCTGCGCCCGCCGTTCAACGTCACCCGCGCCAGCCATGTGGTGCTGACCGTCGCCGATCTCGGCGCCAGCCGGCGCTTCTATGAGAACGTGCTCGGCATGGTGCTCACGGCGCAAGCCGACAGCACGCTCTATTACCGCGGCATCGAGGAGGCCTGCCATCACAGCCTGGTGCTGCAGCAAAGCAGCGGTGAGCCTGCCTGCCGGCGCATCGGCCTCCGTGTCTTGAGCGAGGACGATCTGGAGGAGGTTTTCGCCTTCTTCGCACAACAGGACTGCGCGCCGGAATGGGCGGAGGTGCCGTTCCAGGGCCGCACGCTGCACGTCAGCGATCCGGCCGGCACGCCGCTCGAATTCTGCGCGCGCATGCCGGTGGAGCCGCGCCAGATCACCAATTTCGCCGCTCACCGCGGCGGCTGCGCGCAACGACTCGACCATTTCCAGATATTGACGCCGCAGGTGCCGCGCGTGCTCGACTTCTATGCGGCGATGGGCTTCCGCCTCACCGAATACATCGCCGCAGGCGGCGCGCTGCGCGGCGTGTTTCTTCAGCGCAAGGGCAATACGCACGACATTGTCTTCTTCCACGGCGCCGGCCCGCGCCTGCACCACATGGCGTTCTTCGCGCAGGAGGGCCCGCATCTGTTGAAGGCCTGCGACGTGGCCGGCAGCCTCGGCTACGGCCGCGCCGTCGAGCGCGGGCCCGGCCGCCACGGGCCCGGCCACGCCATGTATGTCTATCTGCGCGATCCCGACGGCCACCGCGTCGAGCTGTTCAACACGCACTATCAGGCGATCGACATCGAGAACGAGCCGGTGCGCTGGGACGCGGCCGACCCCAATGTCTCCTTCCCCTGGGGACTGCCGGCGCAGGCGCGCTGGTTCGAGCAGGCGACGCCGTTCGCGGGCGTGAGCATTGCCGAGGCCGAGCCGAAGCCGGCGCCGATGACGCTCGAGCGCTACCTCGCCGAGCAGGGTGGCGCCAAGTGATCGGCGCCGCATCCTGATGGCTCCTGCAATGCCGGACGAAATCTTCGTGCTGATCGCCGGCGGCGGCCCGGTCGGTCTGTCGGCGGCGATCGAGCTTGCCTGGCGCGGTGTGCCTTACGTGCTGGTCAATGACAATACCGACACCGCCATGCATCCCAAATGCAACAACACCAATGCGCGCTCGATGGAGCACTTCCGCCGGCTCGGCATCGCCGATGAATTGCGCGCGCAGGGCCTGCCGACGCATGTCGAGCGCGCCAGCGCCTATGTCACACGCTTCTGCGGGCATGAGTTCGGTCGGCTGCCGCGGCCGTGGAGCGCATGGCCGACGCCCGAGCTGCCGGCGGTCATCTCGCAGGTCGCGCTCGAACGCATCCTGCGCCGCCTGGCCGAGGCAGGCCGCAACGCGCAAATTCACTTCGGCTGCAAGCTCGAATCGTTCGCGGCGACCGCGGACGGCGTCAGCGCCGAGATCGTGAGCGTCGCCGGTGGAGAACGGCGCATGATCAAGGCGCGCTATCTCATCGGCGCCGACGGCGCCGCCAGCACGGTGCGCAAGGCGCTCCAAATCCGCATGCTGGGCGAGGACGGCAGCGCGCCGCGCGCCTTCATGGGCGGCACCATGCTGTCCTTCTACATCCGCGCGCCCGGCCTGATCGCCGCCAGCGGGCGCAAGCCGACGCAGATGACGTGGATCATCAATCCCGACATGCGCGCGATGATGTATTCCCAGGACGGGCGCGAAACCTGGGTGGCGCATTATCAGGTGCCGCCGGGTACCGACCGGCGCGCGCTCGATGCGCGCCGGGTCGTGCGCGCCATGCTGGGCGCCGAGGTGGACTTCGAGATTCTCTCCGGCGGCCCCTGGACCGGCGGGCTGGCTCTGGTGGCCGAGCATTACCAAGCGGGCCCTGTCTTCCTCGCCGGCGACGCCGCTCACCTGTTCACGCCGCTCGGCGGGCTCGGCATGAACACCGGCATCGGTGACCTGATGAATCTCGGGTGGAAGCTCGCCGCCGCGTACGACGGCTGGGCGGGAGACAAGCTCCTCGATTCCTACGAGACCGAGCGGCGGCCGATGGGCCTGCGCAATGTGCAGCTCGGCATCCGTTGCACCGAAGTGATGGACAAGTGGCAGATCCCGCCCGACTTCGAGGCCGACACGCCAGCGGCCGAACAAGCGCGCGCTGCGCTTGGGCAGCGCGCCGTGGTTGAGGACCTGCCGCAGTACCGCACCGTCGGCATCCAGCTCGGCGAGCGCTACGAGGACTCGCCGATCGTCTGTCCGGACGGCACGCCCGCGCCGCCCGATGCCTGGGACAGCTACACGCCGATCGAGCGGCCTGGCGGGCGCGCGCCGCATGTCTGGCGGGGCGGAGGCCACGCGCTCTACGACGATTTCGGCAAGGGCTTCACGCTCCTGGATTTCGGCGCGCCGGGGGCTGCCGCCGCGTTCGAACAGGCGGCGCGGGCGCGCGGCCTGCCGCTCAAGGTCGTGAGTCTCGTACCGCCCGAAGCGTCGCCCTATCGCAGCCGGCTGGTGCTGGTGCGCCCCGACCAGCACATCGCCTGGCACGGCGACAGTGTTTCCGACGCGCTTGCGGTGATCGACCGCGTGCGCGGGACGTAAGAAAAGCCGCACCGCCTATGAGGTGTCTGCCTCCGCCATTCGCCGTCTATGCAAGAAGCGCGGGCGCTAGGCGCGCGCACCGAGCAGCTTGATCAACTCGTCATGAACGAAGCGGGACTCGAAAAGCTGCAAGCCCGCTTCGGGCGCTTTTCGCTCGGTCTGGCGGTCGAAGTCGGCGCCGTAGGCCCAGTGCACCCAGGGCTCCCAGAGCCGCGTCATGGCGCGGCGAAGCCCGCCGCTCGGACGGGTATATTCGAGGCAGCAGATAATGCCGCCCGGCTTCACCACGCGGCGCAGCTCCCGCATGGCGGCCACCTGCAACTCGTCGGGGAGCACGCAGAACAGGAAGGTGGCCACTGCCGCGTCGAAGGAACGGTCGTGATATTCCAATCGCGTGACGTCCATCCGGCGCAGCTCGAGCGGCACTGCCGCCGACGACAGACGGCGCCGCGCGTGAGCGAGCATGGCCGGGGCAGGCTTCGCCTGAAAATTAGGGGTTCCGGTGGCGGCCAAATGCTGCGACTATGCTTAAAATTGGCTGTAGGACCTGCCGATTTGGCTTTCTGCGGCGAAGCCGACGCATTACGATGACGACGGCTATCCGATCCAATGGCTGCGCTCGGCGATCCCGTCCAACACGCTGGCCTGCCTGAACGCGCTGGCCGAGGACGCCCGGCGACGCGCGGTTCTCGGAACCGGCGTCGAGATGCGCTTGCACACCTACGACGAGACCAACCGGCGGGTCCAGCCGGACAAGATCATCAAATTGATTCGCCGGCAGGGCGGCCGCGTGCTGATCGGCCTAGTCGGCGTACAGTCGAACCAGTTTCCGCGCGCGGTCGATCTGGCGCGGCCGTTCCTCGCCGCCGGCCTACCGGTGTGCATCGGCGGCTTTCACGTCTCCGGCTGCATCGCCATGCTGCCAGAGCTGCCCGATGATATCAAAGCCGCGCAGGCGATGGGCATCTCGTTCTTCGCCGGCGAGGCGGAAGAGCACCGGCTCGACGAGTTGCTGCGGGACGCCTACGCCGGCCAGCTCAAACCGCTCTATAATCACATGGACGTGCTGCCGGCGCTGGCCGGCGAGCCGGCGCCGATCCTGCCGCGCCAGCACGTCAAGCGCACCTCGGGCTCGCTGTCGTCGATCGATCTCGGCCGCGGCTGTCCCTACCAGTGCTCGTTCTGCACCATTATCAACGTGCAGGGCCGCAAGAGCCGCATCCGCTCGGCCGACGATCTCGAGCGGATCGTGCGCGAAAACTACGCGCAGAATATCAAGCGCTTCTTCATTACCGACGACAACTTCGCCCGCAACAAGGACTGGCAACCGCTGTTCGACCGCATGATCGCGATGCGGGAAGGCGAGGGCATGAATATCGGCTTTACGATTCAAGTCGACACGCTCTGCCACAAGATCCCGGGCTTCATCGAGAAGGCGACGCGGGCGGGTGTGCGGCGCGTGTTCATCGGGTTGGAGAACATCAACCCAGACAATCTGATCGCGGCCAAGAAGCGGCAGAACAAGATCACCGAATACCGCGAGATGCTGCAGATGTGGCGCAACCACGGCGCCATCACCTATGCCGGCTATATCCTCGGCTTCCCGGCCGACAACAAGGCCTCGATCCTGCGCGACATCGAGATCATCAAGCGCGAACTGCCGATCGACATTCTGGAATTCTTCTTCCTGACGCCGCTGCCCGGCTCGGAGGACCATAAGGTGCTCGCCGCCAAAGGCGTCTGGATGGACCCGGACATGAACAAATACGACCTCAACCACCGAGTCTCCCATCACGGCACCATGTCGGATGCCGAATGGGAGGAGGCCTATCGCGCCGCTTGGCACGCCTTCTATACGCCGGAGCACATCAACACGATCCTGCGCCGCACCTGTGCGGCCAAGAACCTCAGGCCCGGCACCACGCTGTCGACTATCCTGTGGTTCTATCTGATGATCCTGTTCGAGGGCGTGCATCCGCTGGAAGGCGGCGCGTTCCGGCTGAAATTCCGCCGCGACCGGCGCAGCAACCTGCCGCTGGAAAATCCGCTGGTCTTCTACGCGCGTTATTGGGGCGGCACCGCGCTGAAAGCCTGGCGCTACTTCCGCGTCTACCGGCGCTGCAAGGCCATGCTGGATGCGGCGCTGAAGGCGCCCGACCGCTGGACGTACAGGGATCTGGCGATCGCGCCGCCCAAGGCCGACGAGTTCGACGCCCTCGACCTCTATCACGCCACCGCTGGCGGCGAGGCGGCGCTGGCGCGAAAGCACCGCGACGATGCCATCCGCGGGCGGGCGCATGCGCATGACGGTATGCCGATGGCGCGGGTTGTGGCGTCACCGCCAGTCGAAGCGGCGGAGTAGCCAACCTGCGTCATTCCAGGGCGCGTGCGAAGCACGCAAGCCCGGAATCCAAAGCGGTTGAGCAGATGGTTGTCGCTCTGGACTCCGGGCCCGCGCCCGGACGGCGCAAAGCGCCGATTCCGGGTGGCGCGTCCTAGCACTACTTTGGCAGATTTACTCAAGCCGCCGTTCGTTGCAAATCCATTTTCGACAGTGCGGGCATCGCTGCGGCGGTAGTCGAGCGAATAGCGCGATGATGGCGTGGCGCA
>JARRNI010000262.1:0-6750 GCA_037385125.1 Pseudolabrys sp. | reverse complement strand
TCGCACGCGAGCCTGAGCCTCGCCGAGTGGCGCAAGGTCCGCGCCGTGTTCCGGCCGCGGGCGAAGGACGCCAAGACCGAGCGCCGGCAGATCGCGCAGGCGGTGGCGCTGATGGAGCGTCTGGTCGGGCCGAAGACCGGCACGGGCGTCCACCAATGGACCCACAAGAACGAGTTGATCTATCCCAACATGGGCGATCCGACGCAGCTCGACTGCGTCGACGAGTCGGTCAACACCTGGACCTACATGACCATGATGGAGCGCGGCAACCTGTTGCGTTTCCACCAGGTGGCCGATCTTTCTAATGCCGGCGGGCTGACCGACCCCTTCATGCGCAACACGGCGGTGCTGAAGGAAAAAGGCGGCGCCTATTACGCCATCGACGCCAGCCTGGTGGACTACGGCAAGCCGCCGCCGGTGATGCTGCTCGCGACCTGGATGGGCTCCTGGCCGCCCGATCTCTCCAAGGCCGAGGCGGTCGCCAAAACGGACGGACATCGCCCGCGCACGACCATCATGGGCGTGAGCGATCGGTCAAGACCGGCAAGCCGCACACGCAGAAGACCAATTCCTAATAGGATTGGGCGGAATTTATCCGGCGTGGCGAGCGATCGCCACCAGACCCGATTTCACGGCGCCGGCTTTCTCTCGACCGCCAAAGCGTGTGTTTGCCATGTTACGGCAAAGCCGACTGCCCGATTGAATTAGACCAAATCTAAACTGCGATCAATTTTTTTCGCGAATGCGCGCGTTTGCAAGCTTCGACGCTTGCAAAGGCCCGACCGGCGACGATATTGAAAATGCACATCCAGGCCGAACGATTGCGCAAGTATCGAGCGTGCGGGGCGCGGCTGGATGACCGCCGACATTTCGTGCGGAGAACAGCCGATGAGATATGCGCGTTCAAGGCCCCTGTTGTCGGCGTTCGTTGCCGTGCCGTTGATGATCGTCGCCTCGAATTCCGACGCCGCGGAGCCGGTCTTTCACCTGACCATCGTCAATCAAGCCTTCAAGCCCGACAGTCTGAGCATCCCGGCCGGGCAAAGGGTCAAGATCATGGTCATGAACAAAGATACGATCCCGGCCGAATTCGAAAGCAGCGACGCCCACCGGGAAGTTGTGATCCCGGGTAAGACCGAATTGCCGGTCTATGTCGGGCCGCTCGAACCGGGAACCTATCATTTCTTCAACGACTTTCACCCCGACAGCAAAGGCACATTGACCGTCAAGAAAATGAGTCAATGAACGATCTTCACGCGGGGCGCATCCATCGACGGAGCCCGCTTCATAGCGGGCAATGAGCATGTCCCATCACACGATCATTGTGGAGCGAAACCAGACGGCGCCCGCCGAAACGCGGCTGCGGTGGCTGGAGCGTTTCGCGGATCGTCACCGGGATAAGCTCGCCTGGATCCATGTGGGCATGTTCTTCGGCTTCATGGCGCTGATGATCGTGCCGCTCTTCCTGCCGCTGCCGCCCGACGGCGCGACCTTCTATGACAACTTCACGCTGTTCGCGAATTTCGTCATCTGGGGCCTGTGGTTTCCGCTCGTGTTCGTGTCGGTAATCTTCACCGGCCGAAGCTGGTGCGGCGTGCTCTGTCCGCTCGGCGCCGCGTCGGAATGGGCCAACGGAATCGGATTGAAACGACCCGTGCCGCGCTGGGTGCGCTGGGAAGGCACGCCCGTCGTCAGCTTCATTGTGATCACGGTGCTGGCCCAGACCGTCGACGCGCGCGGCTTTCCGCAAGGCATCGCCGTCGTCTTCGGCTTGGCGTTTGCCTGTGCCTTCGTGCTGGGCTTCGTCTACGGTCCCGGCAAGAAGAAGCGGCCCTGGTGCCGGCACATGTGCCCGATCGGGCTGATGCTGGGCGTTTTTTCCCGCCTCGGCGCGGTGCAATTCGCGCCGAAAAGACCGCGCGCCGGCGGCGATGCCTACACCGAAAAAGGCCTGTGCCCGACCATGATCGACCTCAACCGCAAGGCCGAGTCGCGGCACTGCATCGAATGCTTCCGCTGCGTTCACCCGGAGGCGAAGGGCGGGCTCAAGCTGTTGGCCCGCTGGCCGGGCGCGGAAGTGACGCAGATTCGCAATTACAATCCGAACGCCGCGGAGATCTGGTTTCTGTTTATGGCCACCGGCCTGTCGATCGGCGGCTTCTTGTGGCTGGTGCTGCCGCAATATGACCGGCTGCGCCAGCTCGTCGGAACCTGGGCCATCGAGCACGGCTGGTATTGGATCGGGACGGCCGGCCCGGCATGGCTGATGTCGGTGCATCCGGGCGGCCGCGAGGTCTACACCTGGCTCGACTTCTTCATGATCACGGCTTTCATGCTGGCCTGCGCCGTGGCGCTCACCGCCGTGCTGGCGCTGCTGACCTCGCTGTCGAGCTGGATCTCCGGCAGGCTGGGCGCCGACTTGCGCTTTCGTCGGCGGTTCGTCGAACAGGCCTATGCCTATATGCCGGTTGCAATGGTGTCGCTGGTGATCGGGCTGGGAGGCGAGCTGTTCGAGGCGCTGCCGCTGCTTGGCGTGCCGGCAACATGGATTCCTTCGATCAAGCTCGCCTTGTTCGCACTGGGCGTGCTGTGGAGCCTCGTGCTGGGGCAGCGCCTTCTGGCGGGGCAAGGCTTGTGTCGGGCCAAGCAATCGCTGGCGCTGCTTCCCTTGTTTGCCGGGGTCGCGGTTATCGGCCTCGCCTGGTGGCCGGCGATCTTTGGAGTCTAGGCATATGCGCTTACGTGTATGGGAGACGGAGATGCACAAATACATGTTTGGTCTGATCGCAACCCTTGCTGCGATCTGCTGCAATCCGGCATTCGCGGCCGAGCATTCGATGGGCAACCCGGTAGTCATCGACGGCATGATCATCCATCCCGTCTATCTGCAGCCCGTGCATATGGCGCCGGTGCTGCCGGGAATGGACAAGGGGCCGTTCGACGCGCATCTCGAAGTCGACATCCATGCCGACAAGAACAACAAGCAAGGCTTCAACCCGGGCGGCTGGATTCCCTACCTGACGGTGAGCTATCAGATCGTGAAGGAAGACAGCAACTGGTCGACTTTCGGCACCATGATGGCGATGACCGCCAATGACGGGCCGCATTACGGGGTCAACGTCAAATTCAACGGGCCGGGAAAATACCGCATCAGCCTCAAGATCATGCCGCCTCCCTATAACGGCTTTTTCCACCACACCGACAAGGAAACCGGCGTGCCGGGATGGTGGGCGCCGATCGAGAAGAGCTGGTCGTTCGTCTATGTCGGGACTGGCCACAAGGGCGGATATTGATCGGCGAGCCGGCGCGCGCCCTGCTGGAACGGCAATGCCGATGGCGAGCCGCAGAGACGAGCGTCAAGGAACGCGCGCCGTCGACGAACTCCTGACGGAACCGCTCGCCTGTCTCCGTGCTTCGCCACCATGGAACGGAATTCGTCGCTCGCGGATTAAGCTGCGGAGATGCCGTTATCCGAGAAGAAGTTTCATGAGACGAACCGCCTGCGCTATCGCCGCGGCAATGTTGTTTGCCTTGACCGCGCCCGCAATCTCGCACACCGACACGCCGGTGACACCCGCGCCATCCCTGGCCACGTACAAGACCGCTGCGCTTCGGACGCAGGCCGAGCGCCCGCAACTCGATCGCGTCGGCTACAAATGCATGACGGCCTGCTGCCGCCACGGGCCCAACCGCTACTGTAACTGAGGGGCGTCTTGCGGCTTCGGCCGCACCCGTTCAGCGAAAGAGGCCGAACGGATTGTCGAGGCGGAAGGGAAACGGGAAGTGCGAATGCTGCCGGTGCGGCGTGCTGTGCGCCGGTCGCGGCTTGACGTCAGCGGGCGGCAGCAGGTTGGTCGGCCCGTTGCGGCGCGCGGTCTCCTGGGCCTTGCGCGTCTGTTGCGCGCTCTCGGCTTTGCGCTTGACGGCGGTGCCGGCCGGGCTTTGCGGCGCCCCCGGCTTGGCGAGAGAAGCGGTCGGCGGAGGACTGATAGGCCTGACCGCGGGCGCGTGAGGCGGCGCAGCGCGAGCGGCGGTCGACGCCTTCGACGAATGCTTGCCATTCGAGTGCTTGCCGGATGACTGTTGGCTGGACGACCGCTGATCGGCCGCGGGTTGCTGCCCGCCAGCAGCAGGCTTCGCGGCGCTGGCAGCGCCGCTGCCGGGCGGCCAGGCGAAATCGTCGGCGCGCCCCGGCTGCGGCTGAACCGGCTCACCGTTTACCAGCGCGCGGGTGACGGTGGCGTCGCCGCGCGGCGCCCGCGTGCCGGCACCGCCGAGCAGTTCGTCGGTCGTTCCGGTCGTGCCGGTGAGCGGCACCACGGGGCCGACCACCGGCCGTGCCGCCGACTTGCCGCCCTTCGGCGCCGTCTCCGGCCCGGTCGGCAGGTTCACCTGCAGCGAGCGGTTGCTCATGTAGCGGCGGATCTCGCGCTCGACATAATGCGCGAGCTTGCGCGCGCCGTGTTTGGTAAAGTACACGCCGTCAGCCGAGCGCAGCCGCCGCATCTGGCCTTCGTAGTCGGGGCCGTAGCTCGAATACTTGCCGGCATCGTCGACGAAGCCGTCCCAGACGTCGATATAGACGATGCCGGCGCGCTCGGCGCGCGCGCGGAACAGGTCGTTGAGATAGACGGCATCGGCGGTCGACTTGGTGCCGCGGATCGACGGCAGGCCGACCCAGAACACCGGCACGCCCTTGCTCTTGAGCGCGGCGATCGTCTTGTCAATCCAGCGCGAATAGACCTTCGCCCAGCGGTCGCTGCGGAATTCGATGACGCCGTTGGATGGCGGCTTCGGCTTCGGTTTCGCGGCCTCGGCCTTCTTCTTGTCGGCGTCCTTCTTGTCCTTGTCGGCGTTCTTGTCGGCGTTCTTCTCCTGCTTCTTTTTCTCGGCGGCCTCCTTCTCGGCTTGCTGCTTTTCGGCCTCTCTGGCGACATCGCTTTCGCGGATGTTCTTGCGGTCATTGAGGCCCAGCATCATAACCACGTAGCTCGCCTTCTGCTGCGAGAGGATGTCGCGCGCCACGTGCCACCAGTCGAGATCGCTCCTGCGCTGGTACTGGATCAGGCCGGAATGGACCTTGTCCTTGCGCACGATCTCGACAGAGGGCGTGTCGGAAAATGCCTTCTCCAGCCCGTAGGCCAGCCAGCCGGCCATGCCGTCGCCCATGACCACGATGGTCGTGGCGGCGGGCGGTGCGTCTTTGGCCCGTTTATGCGGCGACGGCGCGCGCGAATGGTCGACATGGACAGGCCGCTGCTCCCGATAGCGCTTATATTCGCGCTGGCGCGGATGGTAGGGGCCGAAGAGCTGCTGGAAAAAGCCGCCCGAGCGGGGCCGGCGTTGAGCGTATGGATAGTCGCTGCGCCACCCTTGGGCCTGGGCGGGCGCAGTCCAAGCGAAGCCGACCGCGGCCACGGCCGCGCATTCGAGCACGGCCAGCATGACCGAACCGACAAGCCAACGCGAAAGCCGCACCCTAGCCAACATGCCGATCCCGAGGCCTCGACGGCGGGCGCCCGCGGCCTCGCACCGCCGGCCGGCGTCGCCCGCCTCCATGGGCCAATAGCCCGCAAAAAATGTCAACTCGAAGGTAGGGTCGGCCCGCCGACCGTCAACGGGAGCGCAACTGCTTGAGCAGCGCCGTGGAGGCAAATCCGTCCGGCACCCGGCCGTTGCGGGCCTGGAATTGGCGGATCGCGGCCCGGGTGCGGGCGCCCAGGCGGCCGTCCGGCTCGCCCACGTCGTAGCCGTGCCGAGCCAGCAGCCGCTGCATTTCCAGCCGCTGCTCGCGCGACAGCACGTGTTCGTAGCGCGGCCAGCTTTGCGCGAACGGCCCGCCGCCGGCCAGCCGGTCGGCCAGGTGGCCGATGGCGAGCGCATAGGCCTCGGCCGGGTTGTAGCGCATGATCACCCGGAAATTGTGCAGCATCAGGAAGCCAGGCCCCTGCACGCCGGCCGGCACCAGCAGATAGGCCTTGTCGTCCGGCCGCGGGAACGGCTTGCCGTGCGGCCGCCTCAACCCCAGGCGCTCCCATTCGCGGATCGGCATGGTGCGATGATGGGTGGCCAGCATGAAATTGAAGTTGGCCGGCACCAACGCGCTCGGCATGAACTGGGTCGGCCCGAAGGCGCCGGCCCAGGAGCCAACAAGTCTGTCCGATGGCACGTCGCGGTGCTGGAGGATCTGCAGGGTGGCGACAAACTCGCGGCGGAAATATTTCTGCCGGCGGCCGACGCAGGCAAGCGTCGCGGTCGACTGCAGGACCGGACGGTTGCCGCCTTGCGTGCCGTAGTTGCTCTCCACGCCCCAGATGGCCGCGAGGACGTTGCGGTCGACGCCATAGGCGCGCTCGACGCGGTCGAAGACGGGGCGGTATTGGGCGAGCAGGGCACGGCCCTTCTCGATGCGGTCGTCGTTGACCAGAATGTCCAGATAGTCCCAGATGGATTTGGTGAACTCCGGCTGGTGGTCCATCAGGTCCATGATGCGCAGCGCCGGTTTGAGACGGCGCGTATAGCGCTCGAAGGTGGCGCGCGAGACATGATGCCGCGCGGCCAGCGGCCACATGCGCTCGAGGCATTGGTGGAAGTCGGCCGCCGCGGCGCGGATCGCCTGAGCCGTCATGCGCGGATCGCCGGAGGCGCCGCTCCTGCCGCTCCAGGCGGGCGCATTGACGTGCGCCGGCCGGGGCGGCGGAAGGGCCCCGGTCACATCTGCAAAGCGCACGCGGCCGCTTTGCGCCGCAG
>JARRNI010000261.1:0-7972 GCA_037385125.1 Pseudolabrys sp. | reverse complement strand
CATCCGTCGGCAAAAGGGGCTGGATCGAAGACCACTGTTCATCGCTGAGCCAGAAAAGATTGGATCGCATCGCCTCGCTCCGAATCAAACACCCAGAGCGAATCAGCAACTGGTTCACAGCAACAATTTTATTGGGTCTTGGCCCTAGTTCAGCCGGAGACCGTGCTGCGATGGCATCGAGCGGGGTTCCGTATCTATTGGCGCCGGAAGTCGCGGAAGGCCGGTAGGCCCGCCAAGGATTGACCGGGAACTGCCGGATCTGATCGACGGATGAGCCAGAAAATTCCGCTTTGGGACGCATCCCGCATCCACGGCGAACTGTTGATCCTGGGCTTTGAGGTCGCCCGATCGACAGTGTCGAGATACATGAAGGGCGGCCGACGGCCTCCGTCCCAGAGCTGGAAGACGTTTCTGCGCAATCACGGCAATACGATTGCAGCGATCGATTTATGCATCGTTCCGACGGTGACGTTTGAACGGCTGTTTGCCTTTCTGGTCGTCGGCCATGACCGACGGTGGTTGCTATGAGTTGAGGTGACCAGGCATCCGACGGCGGAATGGTTGGCTCGCCAAATTACCGAGGCGTTTCCCTGGGCTACGGCGTCGAGCTATCTAATCGCGACAATGACGGCGCCTATGGACATGTCTTCACCGACCGAGTGAAGGCGATGGGAATTCGCGATCGGCCGATCAGGCCGGGTTCACCCTGGCAAAATGGCATAACTGAACGATTGATTGGCACGCTTCGCCGCGAATGCCTGGATCACGTCGTTGTCCTCGGCGAACGCCGCTTACGCTGCGTGCTCTTTGATTATGCTGCTTATTACAATCAAACGCGCCCGTATCGGTTACTTCAGAAGGATACGCCATTGCGGCGAATGATCCAGCGGATCGGTGAGGTCGCAGAAATACCAATCCTGGGCGGGTTACATCACCGATACGGCCGGATATTATTTTTTCGGAAAGGAGAGGTCCTGCCGAATGATTTGGCTTGCGGCATCAAACACCTCAGCGATCACGAGCTTGAACGAGTGACCGCTGCGGCACTCGCCGAGGAAGCGTCGTGGTAGGAAGCCAGGGGAATGCTTCGGGTTCTGTTGAATTGGGCCCGGCAGGCATTGCCGTGAGTAATGCTACGCGGCAGCGACGCGCGCATGCAGCGTCTTCTTCGAAGCGCCCTCCTTGTCGTCACCAAGTCAATTGCAGGCCGACTTGGCCACCAGCTACCCCACTCTCTTTGTAGCTCATGAATTTGGAAAAACCGACACCTCCTCCAGCTTCTAAAGTAAGGCGGTCGTGGTCTGAAAAAAGGTCTTCCGCCAGAAGACCCTTAGCGCTCAAGCCCACGCCATGCGACGCTGGTCCATAGCTGTCGAAAACACCATAACCAAGGCGAAGACCGAACTTCTCGCCATGCCTAAGTGTCGGCGGCGCAATTGCCATCGCAAGGGCGACCCCCGCTTGAACCCTGGCTATTGCCTTGAACGTCGCGCCACCGTCACTCGCCAGATTTCCACTCGCATCTGTTGTTGGGAGTTGGAGTGGGCCGGTCTGAACTGCTCTGCTTTGGGCGGATGTGATCCCGGGCATTGTATAGGTGTTGCTTGTCGTCCCAAATACCTGCTGGTTTTGGCGTACTGATCGTGCATTGTAGCCGAAAGCGGCAGAGTTGGAGAAAGTCGCAGCTGCATTGGCGCCAACTGCCGTCGAATTTGCGTGACCATTAATGGCGTTCCCCGCAGTGGCGTTGTTTCCTATTGCAACCGTATTTGACGTCAGCGCCAGGGAGGAACTCCCGACCGCGACCGAATTGCTGCCCTGAGCATTTGCGCTAACGCCGTAGGCAGAAGCGCTCGTACCTGATGCAAGCGAATTAGGCCCGACGGCCGTCGCGGTCACAGCCGATGCGGTCGAACTGGGACCAATCGCAATGGCGTTGCCCGCATTCGCTGTCGCGCTCAAGCCGGCGGCAATGCTGTTATTTCCCGAGGCCGAATTGCTTGTGCCGATAGCGACGCTGTTAGCGCCGCTGGCGGTGTTCGACGTGCCTTCAGCGATAGCATTGATGCCACTGGCGGTGTTCGACGTGCCGAAGGAAATGCCATTGACGGCGGCGACGGTAGTGGTGTTCGTCTGGCCCAAGGCGACGCCGTTCAAGGCGGCGGCGCTGTTTGATGTGCCCAAGGCGACGCTGTTAGCGCCACTAGCCGTGTTTGACGTGCCTTGAGCGACAGCATCGACGCCACTGGCGGTGTTCAACGTGCCGAAGGAAATGCCATTGACGGCGCCGCCGGTAGTGGTGTTCGACTGGCCCAAGGCGATGCCGCCCGCGGCGTTCGTAGTGTTTACATAGCCTTGGGCGATGCTGTACGCGCCGTTCGTTGTGTTTGTATTGCCAACGGCGATGGTGTTCTGGGCGTTCGCAGTGTTTGTATCGCCCAAGGCGATGGTGGCCGGGGCGTTCGTAACGTTTAATAAGCCTTGGGCGATGCTATCCGAGGCGTTCACAGTGTTTGAATGGCCGAATGCGATGGAATTCCCGGCGTTCACAGTGTTTGAATCGCCCAAGCCGATGCTGCTCCCGCCGTTCGTAGAGTTTGAATCGCCCAAGGCGATGTTGGAAGCGCCGAGAGCCGTGTTTGACGTACCTTGAGCGATAGAATGGGAGCCGGAGGCGGTGTTCGACGTGCCGAAGGCAATGCCATTGACGGCGGTTACGGTCGTGGTGTTCGACTCGCCCAAGGCGATGCTGTTCGCGCCGTTCGTAGTGTTTAAATGGCCCAAGGCGACGCTGTTTGCGGCGTTCGCAGTGTTTGTATCGCCCAAGGCGACGCTGCTGGGCGCGGCGACGGTGGTGGTGTTGTCGTGGCCGATGGCCACGCTGTTGAGGCCGTTGGCGATATTGGGGTCACCGATTGCGACGCTGTAGTTTCCAATGGCCTGGGCGCCGTAGCCCATAGCGGTCGAATTCAGGCCGGACGCTACGGCGTTCTTGCCGAGCGCAATACTGGCGCCGTTTGACGCGGCCGCGCCATTGCCGATGGCGATAGCGTCGGGGTTGTCGGTGGTAGCAAGCGGGCCTGACATCGAGGCCGGTCCGCTGCTGCCCATGCCAGAAAGCGCACCACCGCCGAGCGTGATGCCGGGCTGGTAGGTGACGCCGTCCGGATTGCCGAGATTCAGGGCGCCGTTGTCGGCAGCGATGCCCCGCGCCCCAATAACATTGGCATTGGCAGTGATTGTGCCGTTGAAGATGCTGTCGCAATTTGGCAAGTAGCTTACATACCCGGACAGTATCGTACCGGTTAGGCCGTCGGCGAGACCTAGGGTCTCTGCGGCGAGAGCGGCATACTCAGCTGCGGAAGTTCCGCCGAGTTCGCCTAAGGCCGACGCTGTATCGGTCATGCCTCCAGCTGCTACGCCTAGGCCTGCAACTGCGTCGTCTATGCCTCCACCTGCGACGTCTAGTCCCGCGCCTGCAGCGTCTAGGCCCGCGCCTGCATCGATCAAGCCCGGCGCGGCGGCGCCGGCATCGAGGGGCACGACAACGCCAGCAGCCGCTTCATATAAACCGGCAGACCCGGCATATAACCCGGCAGATGCCGTATATAACCCGCCAGACGCGACCCCTAACCCGGTAGCCGCGTCCGTTAGTCCCCCAGCTGTGGTCCCCACCCCGGCAGCAGCTTGATCGAATTCTCCGCCCGCGGCCAATGCCTGCGCTGCGCTGGCCGTCCACGACGCGACGTTCGCAGCTTCCCCCGCGTAGTTAAGGTCGTTGAGCGTGTTGGTGTACTGATAATTGCAGCCGCCTTGGTTTATTAAAGTGTGGTCGCCTGGACCATAAGTTGTATAATTCGCAGCTGCGGCTGCAGATGTATTTTGCCCGCCACCTTCTGTCGGAGCAGGTGTGGGTAGGTTCGCGGCGTATGCCGCACCCATAGGATAAACAACAAGGCTCAAAGCAACCGACGTAGCGATCACGTGGGTGCTTAGGTGAATTCGATGGAGCGCCTTGTTCGGCTTTCTGGCTCGCATCTTCGCAGGCGCAGGGGCGTCTTTCCCTAACGCCCAGTGCCTCGCCATCAATGATGAACGGTCAGGTCGCTGATTTTTCATTTTCAACTCCAACGCAACAGATACTCAGACACTATCGCGATCCCCTAGAATAGGATATTATGCCTTTCCAGTTATTGCGGCAGCACTGCCCTTGCAAAGCCGCATTTAAGACAAAATTCGTACGGAACTTTTCCCGGAAAGGTAAGCATTTCTTTTTAGATAAGTGCCACTTAGAGGCAGAGTGTGACATTTCTATCACTAGAACCCGGACCGAAATTCTAAAGTTTTTCATCATTGCCGGCGTTGGGAGCGGCTGACGGGACCACCTTGGCGAGATGGTCCGCGGTACGGTCGAAGAGACGCTCAACGCGATGCTAGACGCTGAGGCCAACCGCCTCTGCGGCGCCGGCCGTTACGAACGCAGCGAGGCCCGGCAGGATACCCGGGCGGGCAGCTATGAACGGACGCTGCACACCAAGGCGGGCCATGTCAGCCTCAAGGTCCCGAAGCTGCAACGGCAGACGTTCGAGACAGCGATTATTGAGCGCTACCGCCGGCGGGAGAGCTCGGTCGAGAAAGCGCTGATCGAGATGTATCTGGCGGGCATTTCGGTCCGGCGGGTGCAGGACATAACGGAAGCGTTTTAGGGACGCGCGTGAGCCCCAGCACGATGTCCAACCTGAACGAGAAGATCTACGCCAAGATCGAGGCCTGGCGGAACCGGCGCATCGAAGGCAAGCACCCATACCTCTACCTCGGCGGCATCGTGATGAAGCGGACCTGGGCGGGCGAGGTGCGCAACGTCTCGCTTCTGGTGGCCAGCGCGGTCAATGCCGACGGGTATCGGGAGATTCTGCGCATCTGCGAGAGTGCCAAGGAAGACAAGTCCGGCTGGTCGGCATTCTTGCGTCACCTGGTCGATCGCGGGCTTACCAGCGTGCAGTTGATCATCTCGGATTCCTGCCGAGGCCTGACCGAAAGCGCTGCAGAATATCTACCCGAGGCCCGCTGGCATCGCTGCATGGTTCACTTTCACCGCAATGTCTTCAGCCACGTACCGGCAACGAAGGTCCGCGAGGTGGCCCACACATGCTCAAAACCATTCACGCGCAAGAGAGCCACAAGGTGGCCGCGCAGAAGGCTAAAACGACCGTCGCCGATCTGAGAGCCGGCAAGATGGGCAAGGCAGCGGACCTCGTCAAGTAGGCCGTCCACGAGACGCTCACCTACTACGCCATTCCCGATATTCACTGGCAGAAGATCCGGACAATCCGCTCGAGCGGGTCATGAAGGAGATCCGCCGACGAACGAAGGTGGTCGGCGCCTTCCCCGATGATCAGTCGTGCCTCAATCTGGCTGCGGGCGGGCTGCGCTACATCGCGGGCTCGGCATGGTCGACAAAACGCTACATGAACATGCGGCCTCTTTATCAGCCGCAGGAAATCCAAACCGGGGCTGTCGTCTGATCGAATGTGCGAAAGAAACTGGACAGTACCATAGCATTTGCTTTATCGCTTGATCTTGGCGCGCGTGTTCTGGCGAGGATCGCTGCGACATCGCCAGAAAGCGCTACTGCTTAAGCTCTACCTGTGCCGGCCATTCGAACGGGTATTAAAAGAAAACAACGTTCTCGGCCGAGCTGCGCGATGCGATCGCTTCCTTCGTGCTGGACGGGCCGATTAACCGCGACGCCTTCGAGAGACGTATGCCGAACGCATGCTATTTTGTTGTCTGCGTTCTGGCACCCTCATCGTGGACAAACTGTCGAACGACAAAGGGCCAACAGGTGCGCGCGTTGGTCAAAGCGGAAGGCGCAAGCTTGCACTGCTGTCCGCCTTACAGCCTCCAACCGATCCAGAACATCTTCGCCAAGCTGAAGGTGCTGTTAGGAAATCCGATCGATATCTGCACGTCGCAAAAATCAACGCCCACTATTTGCCGCACCCTTTGCCGCCGATGGTGGCGCGTTCGGCGCAGTAACCGATATCCCCAACCATTTCCACTCTCCAGCTACTGCTTGGAACAGGAGATCGAAGTTGATCTGTCGCGGTTGGCTAGAAAAATGCCCAGTGAGGCGCAACTGACCATTGCCCTGCAATTTTGGCGGTGCTGAAAGTTTTGGGGCGGCAAGCGCAACGACGTTAAGGTCGACGTGGTTGTCGCGCAGACTAGAAAAGATCTGGGCGAGATCAGCGGGGCTGTATTTCGCTTGCACGCCGGTGAGCTGACTGGGGGCGCCTCTTTGTTGTTGCCGCAACCTTCGTGTGCAGACCTGCTTTGATCTCTCGCCAGGGATCTTTGACTTTTTCATTCGCCGCTTCCGATCGCAACGAAAGGGCCGCTACCGCGAAATTGGCGAGTGCCAGCGTGACTAGGATGCGGGCTATTCGCCATAGTCTCATCGAGATCATTCTTCTCCTCGTGCTACACAAGTGACAAAGGCTAATCATAAATTACAAAGGCTAATCATAAAAGCCTTTCACGCTTGTGGCTTGCTCGTTCAGGAAAACCATCGACCGAAGTGACCCCACTGGCGCGACCACTTGAGCAGCATTCTTAGTTAGATTTTCGGCTTGGTTCGTTTCTGTTCTTATATCATAGGATAGCATTAAGCTGATGTTGCTGCTATTATTATGTATGGGCACGAAAAACCTCTACATCGAGCCCGGGTCGCCCTGGGAGAATTGTTATTGCGAGTCCTTCAATGGCAAGCTCAGGGACGAAGGCTTGAATGGTGAAATCTTCTACAGCCTTAGAGAGGCACAGATAGTCATCGAGAACCGGCGCATCCACTACAAGCGCGCATCACAACGCCCATCTGTCTATGTGATTGAAGAAAATAGGTTTTGCTGATCGGGGTGCGATCCCGCGGGGTGCCTTGGGTTCTGGCGTGCGCGCTCGGTGATGGCGTTTGCTGGCGGAGCGGCAAGGACGGCTTGCCGATCATCTGACCCGCCTCGACTTCATCCTCCTCGACGAGCTCGGCTACCTGTCCTTTGCCCAGGCCACCGACCAGCTCCTGTTCCACCTCGTCAGCCGGCTTTACGAACGCACCTCGATCATCGCCACCATCAACCTGGCGTTCGGAGAATGGCCTGCCGTCTTCGGCGACGCCAAGACGACGACCGCGCTGCTCGATCGCTTGACCCGCCATTGCGACATCATCGAGACCGGCAATGATAGCTGGAGCGTCAAGAGCCGCGACGACGATCAAGCAACCCGCTCTCGCGCCGTCTCCGCAACCCCGGCCAGCTCCGACGGCGCGAGCGCTAACGCCAAAACCCGTCGCTCAAAGGGGCCCCTTTTGGGCGCCGATCTGGGGTCCCAATCCAATGCCGATTGACAGTCCAGATGATCGACACGTCTATTGTACGTGTGCATCAGCACGGCGCTTGTGTTGCTCGCAATCGGAATCAGTCCATGGGCCGGTCACGCGGCGGGCTGACCAGCAAGATTCATGCGCTGGTCGATACGAATGGCTTACCTGTCCGGCTCGCTTTGACGGCTGGCGAGGCACATGACAGTAGGCTTGCGGGCAAACTTATGTCTCGCCGGACCGCGGCTACGACGCCGACCGGATCAAGGCCCATGCCGCTGAGAGAGGCGCTTGGGCCAATATCCCGCCAAGAAGCAACCGCAACGAGCCGATCTGTTTCAGCCCGTATCTCTACCGCGCCCGAAACTTGGGGATGTCCCGGCGGATGTTGAATTAGGGAGGGAGGCGTTGCCCACCTTGAGCCGTTAGGCTCGGGGTGTCGATTCCGCAAAGGAAAGCAACGCCATCACGAATCTTAGCACAGCAAGGCGACTTCCGCTTTTGCCAAGCCTCGAAATGGTTTGGCAAGATGTGGACAAGGTACTTCGAGAACTTCTGCCTGACGGCCGGGATTGGCGCCATGGAGCAAATGCTGGA
>JARRNI010000260.1:0-6398 GCA_037385125.1 Pseudolabrys sp. | reverse complement strand
CGGCCGTTGCTCGTGCAGGTGTAGCTCAGTTGGTTAGAGCGCTGGTCTGTGGAACCAGAGGTCGGTGGTTCGAGTCCACCCACCTGTACCTGACCCCATTTCCCGCGATCAGAGTCTGGAGTCGAACAAAGTCTTGAAGGCGTCCCGCCGCGCCGGCGCATGCGCGGCGGCTGCCGGGGAACGGATGGCGCGGGGTCTGGTTGTACCAAGGTTCGGGAGGGACGGGACCTTGGAAAAATGCCTGAGCAAAGCGGCCGCATTACTGTCGTCCAGGAAGGACGGTTCCTTTTGGAGGATGACGGCGGCCATCATCGCCTCTTCATCACCGCGCACGATCTCAACTTCAATCCGGAAGATTTGCGCGCGCTGGCGCGCGATAAGCAGCGCGTCGCCGTCCGCTACAGCGAACCCGAGCACCTGATCGCCGCGCAGGCGGAAAACATCGCGCTTGCCGGCAGTGTCGTAAACGACGGCGCCCGCGCGCCCCACCACGGGCTCGCCGGCACCATCCGCGGCTTCCTCGGCAACTGGTCGCTGCCGCGCCAGTTGCTCGGCCAGAGCCCCAACAGCACGGCGGCGCGCAGCAGCGAATCCACGCGCCTCAAGCCGCGGCTCGCCGATGCCGACAAGGTCGGCACTTCGATCTGCGCCTATTGCGCGGTCGGCTGCGCACAACTCGTCTATGCCAAGGACAACAAGGTCATCCATGTCGAGGGCGATCCGCGCAGCCCGATCAATCAAGGCACGCTGTGCCCGAAGGGTGCCGCCACCCTCGATCTGCTGAACAGCCCGCTGCGCCTCAATCACGTGATGTATCGCGCGCCCGGCTCCGATCATTGGGAGCAGAAGCCGCTCGACTGGGCGATGGACCGCATCGCGCGCCTGGTCAAGAAGACCCGCGACGAGACCTTCGTCGAGAAGCTGCCGAACGGCACCACGGTCAACCATACGCTCGCGCTCGCCTCGCTCGGCGGCGCCACCCTCGACAACGAAGAGAACTATCTGATCAAGAAGCTGCTCGCCGGCGGGCTCGGCATGGTGTGGATCGAGAACCAGGCGCGCGTGTGCCATTCGGCCTCGGTGCCGAGCCTGGGCGCCACCTACGGCC
Source organism: Pseudolabrys sp. (assembly GCA_037385125.1). GTDB lineage: Bacteria > Pseudomonadota > Alphaproteobacteria > Rhizobiales > Xanthobacteraceae > Pseudolabrys. The sequence goes on along the minus strand of JARRNI010000260.1, from coordinate 5,290 downwards.
GCGGCGCCGCCACGCTGCCGCAATGGGATCTCGCCAATTCCGACTGCGTGGTGGTGATGGGCTCCAACATGGCGGAGAACCATCCGATCGCCTTCCGCTTCGTGGTCAAGGCCAAGGAGAAAGGCGCGACCGTCATCCATGTCGATCCGCGCTTCACCCGCACGTCCGCGCTGGCCGACGTCTACGCGCCCATCCGCACCGGCACCGACATCGCCTTCCTCGGCGGCATCATCCACTACCTCCTGGAGAACGACCTCATCTTCAAGGAGTGGGCGATCGACTTCACCAATCTCGCCACCATCATCGACGACCGTTTCCAGGACACCGACGTGCTGGACGGCTTCTTCTCCGGCTGGAGCGAGAAGAAGGGCTCGTACAATTACGAGTCCTGGCAATACCAGGGCGAAGCGGTACCTTCCTCGCTGGCCGAGCACTCGGTCAACACCACGGAGTCGTTCAGCGAAAAGACCAAGCGCATGGAAAAGGGGCCGCCGCCGCAGGACCGCACGCTGCAGCACCCCAACTGCGTCTACCAGATCATGCGCCGCCATTATGCGCGCTACACGCCGGAGATGGTCGAACGCATCACCGGCTGTCCGCAGGAGACCTTCATCAAGGTGGCGGAAGCGCTGGCGCGGAATTCCGGCCGCGAGCGCACCTCGGCCTTCTGTTATGCGGTGGCCTGGACCCACCACACCACCGGCGTGCAGATCATCCGCTCCGCCGGCATCATCCAGGCCCTGCTCGGCAATGCCGGCCGCCCCGGCGGCGGCATCCTGGCGCTGCGCGGCCATTGCAGCATCCAGGGCTCGACCGACGTGCCGACCCTCTACAACATGCTGCCGACCTATCTGCCGCAGCCGCAGGCCTACAAGGCGCACCAGACCTTCGACGACTATCTGAAAGGGGAGACCACGCCGACCGGCTGGTGGCACAATTTCCCCAAATACGCGGTCAGCCTGCTCAAGGCCTGGTACGGCACGCATTCCACCCGCGAGAACGGCTGGGGCTATGAATGGGTGCCCAAGATCGTGGGCGATCATTCGCAGCTTCCCATGACGCTGGCCATGGAGGATGGCGTCATCCGCGGCATGATGTTCCTCGGCCAGAACCCCATCATCGGCGGCAGCAATTCGCGCCTGATCGAGCGCGGGCTGGCCAATCTGGAATGGATGGTGGTGCGCGACATCACCGAGACCGAGACGGCCGGCTTCTGGCGCTCGGGCCAGCTCGTGCGCAAAGGCGAGCTGAAGACGAAAGATATCAAGACGGAAGTGTTCCTGATGCCGGGAACGCTGGCCGGCGAGAAGGGCGGCACCTTCACCAACACTCATCGCCTCATCCAGTGGCACGACAAGGTCGTGGACGCGCCCGGCGATAACCGCTCGGAGTTGTGGTTCACCTATCACCTCGGCCGCCGGCTCAAGGAGCTCTATGCCGACAGCGAGGACTCCAAGGACGCGGCGATCCAGAATCTCACCTGGGATTACCCGATGGAGGACGCGCGCGGCGAGCCGGACGCTGAAGCCGTGCTCAAGGAAATGAACGGCCGCACCGTTGCCGACGGCAAGCTGCTCGACTCCTTTCTAAAGCTGAAGGACGACGGCTCCACCGCCTGCGGCGCCTGGCTCTATTGCGGCATATTCCCGGACGAGAACACCAACAAGTCGCGCTCGCGCGTGCCCGACGGCCCGGAGGGCCCCGGCAGCCATCTGAACTGGGCGTTCTCATGGCCGGCCAATCGCCGCAACATGTACAACCGTGCATCCGCCGACGCCGCCGGCGTTCCCTGGTCCGAGCGCAAGAAGCTGATGTGGTGGGACGCGGCCAAGGGCAAATGGGACGGCACCGATTCGCTCGACTTCGAGCCGACCAAGCCGCCGGACTACAAGCCCGACTGGTCGAAAGAGCCGAAGGGCATGGACGCGCTCGACGGCTGCGGCGCCTTCATCATGATCGCCGACGGCAAGTCCTCGCTGTTCGTGCCCACCGGGCTGAAGGACGGTCCGCTGCCGACCCATTACGAGCCGGTCGAATCGCCGTCGAAGAACGCGCTCTACGCCCAGCAGGACAATCCGGTCGCCAAGAAATGGGAGCGTGACGACAATCCCTATCATGCCGTGGGCGATGCGCATTATCCCTATTCGCTCACCACCTACCGGCTGACCGAGCACCATTCCGGCGCCACGCCCACGCGCTCGGTGCCGGTCACCGCCGAGCTTCAGCCGGAGGGCTTCGCCGAGATTCCGCCCGAGCTCGCGGAGGAGCTCGGCATCGCGCCGCTCGACTGGGTCGTGCTGTCGACCGCGCGCGGCGAGGTCGAGACCCGGGCCATGATCACCGGCCGCCTGCGCCCGTTCGTGATCGACGGCCGCAAGGTCTATCAGATCGGCATGCCCTGGCATTTCGGCTGGTCGGGCTACGCCACCGGCGACATCGCCAATGCGCTGACGGCCATCGTCGGCGAGCCCAACACCACCATCCACGAGAACAAGTCGCTCACCTGCAATCTGCGCAAGGGCCGGCTTACCCCCAATGCGCCGGCCGTGCCGGTCGAGCACGCCCACCGCCTCGACGTGGTGATCGACGAGGGAGCGCCGTCATGAACGTCCATCCCCGCGTTGCCGGAGACAACCGGTCGGTGATGCCAGGCCCGATCCCGGACGAGTCCGAGATCACCGCCGGCGTGCATATCGAGCCGGGCCGGCAATACGGCTTCTTCACCGACACCACGCTGTGCATCGGCTGCAAGGCCTGCGAGGTGGCGTGCAAGGAATGGAACATGCTGCCGGCGGACAATCTCTCGCTCACCGGCATGAGCTACGACAACACGGCGGCGCTGTCCGCCAACACCTGGCGCCACGTCGCCTTCGTCGAGAAGGTGCGGCCCGACGGCGGCGACGGCGCCATGGAGCTGCCGCCGTTCCAGAGCCACTGGAAGATGATGAGCGACGTCTGCAAGCATTGCGACAACGCGCCCTGCCAGGAGGCGTGCCCGACCGGCGCGCTGTTCCGCACCGAGTTCGACACCGTGGTGGTGCAGCAGGACATCTGCAACGGCTGCGCCTATTGCGTGCCGGCTTGTCCTTTCGGCGTGATCGACATCAACCAATTCGACGGCAAGGCGCACAAATGCACGCTGTGCTACGACCGCCTCAAGGGCGGGCTGGAGCCGGCCTGCGCCAAGTCCTGCCCGACCAATTCGATCCAGTTCGGCGAGCTGTCCGAGCTGCACGCGCGCGCGCACAAGCGCGTCGACAGCCTGCACGAACAGGGCGCGAGCGACGCCTATCTCTACGGCGCGCCGGGCGCGCCCGGGGCCACCGGCGGCCTCAACCACCTGCACGCCTTCTTCCTGCTCACCGACCGGCCGGAGGTCTACAATCTGCCGTCGCATCCCTCGCGCGGCGCGAACCGCGTGCTGCCGGCGCTGATCACCGGCATGGTCACGGCCATCGCCCTGACCGGCGCCGCCTTCGGCTTCCTGCTCACCACCCTGGGAGCCTGAGCCATGGACGCCCGCACCCCCGCCTTCGAGCCCGTCCGGCACGAGCCGCTGCCCACCTATCACGGCCGCCCAGCGGTCAAGCCGAGCCTCTACGGCTGGACCGTCGCGCTCTACATCTATGTCGCCGGGCTCGCCGCCGGCCTGCAGATCGTGGTGACGGCGGCGCAACTGCTGGCGATTCCCGGCAGCGAGCCGGTCGCCTTCGCCGGCCGCGCCATCGTGCTGTTCGGTGCCGTCCTCGGCGGCATCTTGTTGATTGCCGATCTGCACACCAAGCAGCGCTTCTACAACATGCTGCGCATCTTCCGCCCCACCTCGCCCATGTCGATCGGCACCTATGCGCTGATGGGCTTCGGCTTCTGGAGCCTCATGGCCTTCGTCGTGCAGGCCTTCCACCTGCAACTGCCGGCGCTCGTGTTCGGCTGTCTCGCCGCGGCGACCGGCTGGTGGATGACCACCTACACCGCCGCGCTGCAGGGCTCGACCGCCACGCCGTTGTGGGCGGGCGCGCCTAAGCTGCTGGCGCTGCGCTATGCCAGCTCCGCCATGGCGACCGGCGCCGCCGCCGCCTGCCTCATCGCGCTCGGCCTTGCGCCCGCTTCCGGCCTGGCGCGCGCCTTCGGCAATCTCGCCGCGCTTGCGATTCTGGTCGAGGCCGCCGGCACCATCGGCTGGCGCATGATCCTGCGCCGCATCGGCGTGTATGAGCCGCTGCAGGAGAGGCCGTGGGGTGCGGTGCATGGCGCGGGCGCCGGGCTGTTCGGCCTGGCGGTGCCGTTCGTGCTGTTCATCCTGGCCAATTTCTTCACGCCGGCCTGGGCCTTCGCCCTGCCGGCCGCGATCTGCGTGCTGATCGGCGGGTTGTTGATGTACGGCAGCGTCATGCTCGCCGGCAACGAGTCGGCGCGCCGGCCGCAAGACTATTTCCGTTTCGCGCAAGGGTAAGCACCATGGCCGACCTGCCCGCTGACGTTCGCCGCCACGGCGAGATGGCGCTCGACGCGATCGAGCATGTGCAGGGCGACGGCCTCGCCCGGCCGAAGAAGCAGTTCGCCGCCGCCATGGAGCACCTCGTCGCGATGCGCGACGCGCTCATCCGCGCGCAGCGCCAAGGCGAGCCTTGCGACGACGACCTGCGCGGCACCAACGCCATTCTCAGTTCCATCTTCGGCATCGAGTTCCCTTCCGGCGGCTTGCAATGGAAGCGCGTCACCGAAACCCATGACGCGCTGCTGCGGCTGCTCGACGGCCATCCGCCCGCCTGAACGCAGCGAACTAATCGCGCGCGCCGGCCGTTATCCTCGGCGCCGCAAGTGACGGCGCGCGCAAGAGGAAGCCGATCATGCCCGCCAAATCGAAAGCCCAGCAGCAGGCCGCCGGCGCCCCGCAAAAGCAGAGCGCCGGCGAATTTCTTCGCCGGCGCTCGCTGCGATTCTTGCGGGGATGTTCAGCGCCGCGTCAGGCGGCCGCTGTCGGTGGCGTGCGGGCCGATGAAGCCTTGCGGGCCGTAGTAGCGCCGCCGCCGCGGCTCATAGCGCCGTCCGCCGCCGAACAGGAAGTCGAAGAAGCTCGGACCGCCGCCGTAGTAGCGGCCGCTATAGCCGTCGTCGCTGCCATAGGCGCCGTATGTGCCGGGCGGCAGGCGCACCGGCAGGCTCGACGGGTTGGGCGCGTGCTGCACCGGGATATAGGCGACGCGGCGCTCCGACCGGTGCTTGATGATGTCGATCATCTTGGCATCGCGGCCGTAGATGTCGTCGCGGAATTGCAGCTTGCCGTCAC
>JARRNI010000259.1:0-6418 GCA_037385125.1 Pseudolabrys sp. | reverse complement strand
GACGCGCCCGACGATCAGCATTAGTCGATGTTCCGATCACAAGCTTGGCACCGAGGATCTTGGCAACCTGCAAAGCCATCAGACCGACGCCGGAGCTCGCTCCCAGGATGAGAACGCTCTCGCCGGCTTTCAGACGGCCATTCGTAACCAGGGCGTCATGCATGGTGCCGAGGGCGACCGGCAATGTCGCTGCGTGTTCGAATGTCATGTCGTCGGGAATGGACACGGTGCGCCCCCAATCACACACGGCGTACTCGGCGTATCCTCCCGCGCCGGCACACATGACGCGATCGCCTGGGCTAAATCCCCCCTTGGCTTCAGGTCCGACCTCGACGACCTCTCCTGCCCAGTCGAGCCCAATGGTGGCGCCGACGGCCCCGTGGCCCCCTCGCCCTTGCGCTGCGGCCAGATCGGCGCGGTTTAGGCCGGCCGCCTTGACCTTCACCAGAATCTCAAACGGTCTGGGTTTCGGTCGTCGAATGTCCCGAATCTCGAGCCCATTCTCCGTTGCCACAGCGGCCTTCATGGCACGTGTCCTCCCTGGATGCGCGACAATCTATAATCGTTGAGCCTCAGGGCAAAGACAGCGTTAAGGCGCCGCTTGAGGTTCTCCACGCCGGGAATGTTTTCGAATCGAGTGAGGTCGGCATCGCGTATCAAGTTGTGCAAGATTTAAAGATATGTGTCTGAGCGCATCTGCGCCATTATGCAACATTTCAGCGCAGATCCCGACAAACCGACCATCTCGTGATGGATAGGTGTTTGTTCATTGGTTGCTGGGAATATTTAGAGCAAGCGGTCGCAGCTTCAATTATTACAACCCAGTTCGTACCGATTCCTTATCACAGATCGGCCGCGTAGTGATCGACCAGCATGTGCGTAAGCTGTTCACCGCGCATCGCAATCAACGCAATGTTTTCCGATGACATCGGCGCGAAGTCGGTTGGATAGTTGCGTACTGCATCCCGGGGGACGAGATCGTGCGGCTTGACTGGTAAGCGCGCATCGTCCTGACCAAGATAGACCATGACAAAGCCGCTGAGTTCGCCGGTCTCGAGGTAACGGTGAAGCCGGCCGTAGGCACTATCCTGCGCCTTACGGTGCACGGTCTCAAAAGACCGCATCACCCGTCCCGCCCACCACATTGGTTTGTCAAGACCATCAAGCTGTCCGGCGCTGGCATTAAGACAGATCAGGTGCGTCGTCTCGCTAACATGCACGCTGATATCAGCGCTGCGACCTGGCTCGAGGACGGATACACCAAGATTGTCGAAGACGCCGCCGTCGGTAAGCACGACCGTTTCCTCTCGCTGCTGTCCTTTCCGAACAAAGGTAAATCGCTCGAAGAGCGGCGGCAGCAGGAGAGGATAAGCGGCAGATGCGGCCACCGCTTTTGCGACCGACACGGATTCGCCCGCCGAGATCTCACCATACCTCCAGCCACCGGAGACTCGGTTGCCAAAACGGAACGCGGTGCCAGTACGCAAATCGCAAGCATTCAAGATAACGTCGAGCCCCGCGTGTCGCACCTCGCTTACAGCCGTTGCACCAAACAGGTCGCGCGCAAGGACATGCTCGAAAGCAGTCGACAGGTTCCCTGGATGTGGGAGATTTTCGCAGACACGTATTAGCCAGCGTTCCAGTTCAGTAGTCGGAAATCCGAGCAACGCCCGTCCAAATGAAACCAGCCACCGCACGCAAGATAAGACAAACGTCATTCCGCCTGAGAATATCAGCGTAAAAAGGATCTTCGGAGTTTCGCGACTCATGAGGGCGGTCCACGCGATCCGCCTCTGAAAGCCACGCCGCAGCAAGTCCACGATGCGTTGATCGAAATCGCTGAAGCTACACGGCCAATAGGCGTAAGCGGCAGCAATCACGCTACCGCCCGACACCGATGAAAGTACGCGCACTTTTTGTAAGACGCCTCGGTCGTGCAGCGCGCGTAAACAGCCAAGATGAAACGCAATCGCGCGGGAGCCCCCGCCCGATAATGCAAGACCGATATACGGCACTTTCGCCGGGAAGGTCTTAGGATCGTCTACGCCTTCGCTCAAACATATGCCCCGCCATTAGATGCCAGTGCTCGACCCCGCCGAGGATCAACATAAGGAAGTGACGCGCCTTGAAGTCCGGCAGTTTCCACAGCTTGGTCAACGCGCGCAGATCGGTGCAGCTCGGGTTCGGCATGCCGCCAGGATGCGTGTGCCACATCCCTACAAACCGGATCGAGCCGCGGCTACGCGCTATCTTTTCATTATTGAGGTCAGCCGTCCCTTCGATGCCGCAAACAAAGCCGGCAGGTGACGCGACACTGTCGGGCGGCGGCCCGCTCACTTCGTCAATCCAGACGACTTTGAGAAATTCATCGATCTGGCCGAACAGGAGCCCGCCGGTTTCGACCGCCGCGCCAACACGCCGTCGTGACGTACTTATCCATCCCAAAATACTGTTCTTAGCACCTTCCGAGATGCGCAACTGATAACCCTGCCGCGAATCCACGGCGACGACATCCTTTTTCCAGCTCAAATGAAACTGGTAGGGAAGGCTTGGCCTTTCGATGCGTGTCGGCGACCGGAATGCAAAGGCTCGGGATTGGGTATCGTCGCCCTCCCCCAGCCATTGGCTGAGCACGTTGAGCATGATGGAGGAAAGGCCATATGTGTCAGCGGCGGACCCAACAAAGGTCGGGTCAGAGCACCCCGGCTCCGGCTGAAAGAGCCTATCTTTGGCCGGTGCTGCCGGCCAAAATTCATCCAACATTTGGCGGCCATTTATAGCGTTGGCGAATGCGATCTTGGCCCGTCGGTCAAGATCTATGGTCACGCCGATTGCACATCGCGCCGCGTATGTCATGAGAGCCATCTCGGCCCGCGACCCAAAAACCATAGACGCGATTGGCGGATTTGCGCCGCCGTGATCGCGAAACTTCTGCTCTAGGGCAGCAGCCACACGTGTTGAGGCGGTGGCGTTTATGACAACATCGGCATCGAGCAGAGTGTCGGGCGTGTGTCGAAGCGCATTAACGGCATCTTCGTGCAGGGCCTCAACTTCGATATCTGGATTGGCCGCTTGAACTCTCACTTTCGTGGCCGAAACCTTGGTGTACCCTATCAGCCGCCGGTCATAGTTCTGCCGCGCAAGCACGCCGGGGGCGACAAGCCGATTGTCATAGAGTCGAATTTTCGACGCACGGGCGCGCGCAATCAGCATGGCGACGACGCTACCGATCGCCCCGCAGCCGAGGATGGTCACGCGATGACCGCGCCACCACGAGAGCGGCGATCCTCGATCCCGTGGGATGGCAATCTCCGGCCGCTCTTCGCGAACCTCACACCAGCGGATTATGGCCTTCTCCGCCCAGGCGGCGAATTCTGCCGCGGCGACCTGGCCTTCGGCTTCTTGGGCGCAAAGTGTCGCCGTGTATAGTTGTTGGCTTTGTTCGCTGTTTACGAACCAGCACGCAAGATGTTGCAAACGCTCGGCATCACCACTCACGCCGCGCATGGCGGCACCGAGGATAAGGTAAATAGGCTTATCCTTCCCATTGCGCAGCGCTGCCATTTCGAAAAGCAGCTTGAGGATTTCCGGCTGAACGTTGCGCTCGGCGAGCACCCGCTCAAGCTCTTTAATCGTTGTCGGATATTCGAACGGCATATCGGCCGGCAGCAGAATGCCAACCGCTAGCCGTGTATTCGGGATTTCCGCATCGTAAGGGATCCAGCGGCCAAGTTCGGCACGCACTTCCGTTTCCGCGGTAATTTCGGCATAGCCCGCCCACCAAGGAAACTCCGGTCGTGGCGTGTTGACTCTTGGAATGACCATCGGGGCGCGATTTGAAGCGTAAGCCACGGGCGGGTGAAGCGGGAATCCTACCGGGTCGAACTCTCCGCACGCGGCGTGGCGAAGCCATTCATCCACTCGGTCGACGAAGCCATACATTCCGTCGTCGGGCCGCCATTCGCTCTCGGGAGCTTGATACAAACAAATGCGGCTTCCCCACTGGACGTGAGGAAAGCCCGCAAAGCGCGTGTGAACAGACGTCAGGTCCGGCCGATCCAGTGGAAATCCCGCCGGAACGCTAATGACAAAACGTTCGCGCGGCCGCAATGACAGGCCGCCGGCCCCTGTGGTGTAACCGCTACAATCGACCGAAATCTCGACGGCGAGGACGCTGCCATCCGCGCTTGGCTCTTGGACAGCAACAATCTCAAACTGCCCGTTCGCCGCGTCGCTGATTTCCCGAAGCTGCGCAAGGGCCGATGCTTGGCCCTCGGTAGTCATGAGCGCCCGAAGCCAACTTTCGCGGACGGCGGCGCGCTATCGCCACGCGCTTTGGCGACGGCCGCGGCGAGACCCGCCTTGGCCGCCTCGGACAGGTGATAAGCGCCACTCGCCAGCACGACGCCGTTTGCGGTTAAGGAAAGGATAATTGGCCGCATGTTTTGCGGCGTGCTGTATTCCCCGGTGCACAGAAACTGCCCCGACACGATTTCCTCGTACCGATTGCGCGCTTTGGCGTGTGGTGGATTATCGCCAGAGATGTTCGAGCCTGGAATAGCGGACGAGCTTGCGATGATGAAAGCGCCTTTTTCCTGAGCGCCTTCCAAATCATCGAGAATATCTTGCTTCAGCACATCATTGCCGTTCGCGCCCTTTTCGTACATGGCCTTCTTCGAGCAGTGGTGGGGCGCCAGCAACGCGTTCCATGTCAACCGATGATCATTCACATGACGGCGCGTCTCGTCAAACACGCGCCGGAGGGTCGGATAAGCGAGATCGCCCAAGAAGAGGCCTTGCATGGCTTGCGACCCGTTGATCAGCGTCACCTGCAACGCAAGACTGGTTTCGTTGCGATCGCCGGCCGAGTCATCCTTAAACGGCGCATGCACGAATGCCGAGAAGACCGCGGACATGTCGCGGCCATCGATCAATTCAATGCTATTTCCGGGGTGGGTGAAGAATACCCGCGGAAGAGCGCGATAGTCGTCTTCTTGCAGAAGCTCGTCGTATCCGATCACCCGAACGCGATCGCCCGCCCCTGGGTCGCCACCCGCTTTAATGGTCGCGGCAACGCGACGCTTAGCCTCTTTGCGGAATACCTTCGCATCATCACTCATGTCGGCATGATATTCATATTCGCGAAATACGCGCGGTGTGTGCCAAAGCTCGCCGATAATGACGCGCTTCAACAAGTCACGGAAGCCTTTGCAGTGATCGAGGTCAGGATGCGTGAGGATGAAACATGCAAGGTACGGTTTGCCGTTGCGCTTCGGCAGCTTCGCGACCAGCTCATCGACAACGGGAATGCGTTCATTGTCACGGGAGTCGGCGATCGCACCATCATTTAGATCGATCTGCACGACCACGTCATCGCTGATGGCCACGGTGGTGCTGTCACCACATCCGACAGGCCAGAAAATGAACGAGCGATATGCAAGCCCGCCAAACATGGGCTTTCTCCTTTATGATTGGGGCGCGCCGCAGGCGCTGAAAATTTCGAAATAGGGCGGATACGAATGCGCATCCGGTTGAACCGGAAGCAGAGCGCATTTGTAATTGCTGCGAGACGCATATGTTCATCTTATGTTCTGCCTGTCAAGCAACCTCCGGACATAGATGCACAGGCAAGCGCTCATTGGGGCAGGCGTTAGGGCAGCGACTGGAGCATCAAAAATAACCAAAACCTTCCAGATACTTCTCGAAGGTTTTGGCGGAGGGAGAGGGATCCGAACCCGCGATCCGGTCCTTCGGCATCGGCCTTGAGTTAGCGCGGACCGAGCCAGCTGTTCCTTGCAAAAACCGTAAAAATCGGTAATTTTTTGCACGGAAGTCGGATGCTGCCGGAAGGGATTCGAACCCCTGACCCCCAGATTCGAAGTCTGGTGCTCACACCTGTGGGCGAAGAGCATATGCTACCTATATGCAGCCTGGGCCCGGATCCAGTATGTGGCCAGCATCTAACTAACTGAAATACGTTAGCTCTTTCGATCAATGGGACGCTCACCTACTCCCCAACGGGGAGAGGGAGCGCGCCTGCATGTTAAGCGGCTTCGCGATGCGACCTACTTCAGCTTGCAATTCTTGGCATAGGAGTCGCCGTAGTCGGAGAGCACCTTCTCGACGATTTCCGTCTCGAACAAGCCGTCCGGGCGCTTGGCCACTTTGGTCAGATAGAAATTCTGGATCGGATAGCCGTTAACGTTGAACTTGAACGCCCCGCGCAGCGACTTGAAATCGGCCTTCTTCAGCGCCGCGCTGACGGCCTTGGTGTCCGACACCTTGCCATTGACCGCCTTCACCGCGCTGTTGATGAGCATGGCAGCGTCATAGGCCTGCATGGCGTAGGATGCCGGCACCGCCTTGTAGGCCGCCAGATATTCCGAGACGAACTTCTTGTTCTGCGGATTGTCGGTGT
>JARRNI010000258.1:0-8052 GCA_037385125.1 Pseudolabrys sp. | reverse complement strand
CTCGCTACGTGAAGCGGCTCCGCCAGTCACGCTAGCGGAACGTCCAACTCTGAACTAACATTCAATCCGGACCACTCGATGGGGGCTGATCAATTTACGATAGGGACAGCTGTCCGCCGAAGCCCGTAGCACCCGTAAGAGCGATCGTTCTCATAGGAGTTTTTAAGCCTGCCCGCACGATTATCAACTGATACCCAGGTCTCGCGAGACCTCACCACACGAGATAGCCTCTTGAATTAACCGGAGTGAGTAAAGCGTCAACTTTCTCGGAAATCAGGTGTCACCGATTATGGCAATGCACGTTTGGTCCGATTTTCGATCCGCCCAGCCCGCCCAGCCCTCCTCTGGCCAGCCAAGCGTCCATAACTTCCAATAAACGTCGTTATCGGAGGTCAGGCCCTGGGCACTCGCCATTCGTCCGGTCAGCGCCACGAGCCGATATGCGCGACATAGCGCGATGGGCCAATCAACGACGAAGAAATGAAAAAGAGGCCGCCAACTGAGGCGGCGCCACATGGCCAGCGTTAGGGACTTATCGCTTCTGGCTTTTTGTTTTGATATGGAAGTTATCCGTGCGCAGCCAAGAAGGTGCGAACCTCGTCGAAGAACATGTTGAAACAAGGCTGCCCTTCGAGGGCAACGTGGTTGTTTCCTGGCAGTTCGACGAACTGGGCACCTGGAATCAGACGGGCCGTCAGCCGGCCTTCGCTGACTGGCACCTGGTTATCGCCCGTGATGTGGAGGACTAGCGTCGGGACGCGAACCTGCTGGGCAATTTCGCTGTCGTTTACCATGCTGTTCATTTCGTTGATCCGCATAACGTTCTGAGCGGAGCAACTGATGCGTTGAAGCTCGTCGAAGCTGTTCTTGATCTCCTGCGGGGCGTCGGGTAGGAAACTGGAAGTGAAGAAGTTGCGGTAGATCGGATTGGTCGAGCCCCACCCTTCTCGAATCATCATCTGGGCGACGTTGTGGATGGATTCGTTCTCGGCGTTGCCGCGCGCCTTCCGCCCGCGCATGAAGCCGTTGAAGATGATCAGGCATGAAACCTTTTCGGGGTGCTTGACGGCATAGCGCACCGAAAAGGCCGCGCCCTGGCTGATTCCAAAGAGGGCAAAGTGCTCCAGGCCCGCCGCGGCGACCACAGCCTCCATGTCCTCGATCATCGCTTCCGACGAGATCCTTTCGATCTCCCAGTCCGACAGTCCATTACCGCGCTGGTCGAAGCGGACCAGGCGATTGTTACGCGCGAACTCGGCCAGGAACGGGCCCCAGAACGGGCTGGTCCATTCATATTCAATATGGTTGAGGTAGTTAGGTGCCTTGAAGACTGGCGGACCATCGCCGACGCTCGCCCAGGCGATCTGGGTGCCGTCGGCAGAAGTGGTGAACTGCACCCGCTGCTTCAGTCCCACTTCGGGCGTCTCTCGCTGGGGTGCGGCGTTCGGGGTCCACTGCCAGACCTTGATCGGGCGCGAGATGTTCTTGACCCGCTGCCCCCCCATATCGCGGAAGGGTTCGTTGAGCCGGTCGAGCACGGTCTGGTGAACGATGTCTGAAATGCAGACCCCGCCAGGTTCTGCCAGCCCTTCGAGCCGCGTGTCTGTATATCTATCGCGCATCGCACAGCGTCCTGAGCAGAAGAAAACTCAGCAAGCATTCCGTCGCCAGTCGTTTTGACGATGCGGCCTCGATACCGGCTAATCTCGGGATCGATCAACTTCTTGCGATGGTTCTTCTGGCGGGCAAGAATACCGTCCTCGTCGGTTTCCATGAGACGCGAATACCCCACCATGTCGGTGGCCATGACGGCGGCTAATCTTCGTTCCATGACTGCTCCTCCAAGCAAGACTTTACCGACGAAAGAGCAGCTCGCCTACGATGGATTGATGTGGCAGGATAACAGATCTTAGCGCATCACGGAAATGGCTCAGAAGGCCGTCTATGTCCGAATTTGGGGGGCAAAACAGACCTCGCACATCCAGAGCGCTCTTTATAAGTTTACGCCCTAGGCAAACGCTTTTCCTTGAAAACGTAGCAAGGTCCGCGTTGGGGTGGCGGATTGAACGGGTCAGGGCAACATCTTCTAATCTTTCGAGGTGAGGAGGTGTGCCATGGTGACGTCACGGATTTGGTTCACGGCGGCGCAGAAGGCTGAGCTGTGGGAGCGATGGAAGAACGGACAAAGTGCTGCGGCCATTTCGCGGGCGCTGGAAAAGAGGAACAAGACCGGCGTTGGGGATGTCCCGGCGGATGTTGAATTAGGAAGGGAGGCGTTGCCCACCTTGAGCCGTTAGGCTCGGGGTGTCGATTCCGCAAAGGAGAGCAACGCCATGACGAATATTAGCACAGCAAGGCGACTTCCGCTTTTGCCAAGCCTCGAAATGGCCTGGCAAGATGTGGACAAGGTACTTCGAGAACTTCTGCCTGACGGCCGGGATTGGCGCCATGGAGCAAATGCTGGACGAGGAGGCCGAGCAGCTCACTGGAGCCCCGCATAGGCGGCGGAAGTCGCCGCGGCCACCGCCGGGGCCGGACCCAAGGCAAAATCGGTTTCCACGGCGGCAAGGTGAGGGTGCATCGTCCCCGGCTGCGCGGTCTCGACGGCCGCGAGATGGTGCTTCCGAGTTGGACGGCGGCCCAGGCCGAGGATTGGCTTGGCCGCTGGGTGATGAACCTGATGCTGATCAACGTGTCGACGCGCAAGCTCAGGCGGGCTGTACGGCTGCCTGAGGGCAATCTGCAGGCCGTCCCCGGGGATGGCACCTCGAAGTCGGCGGCGTCGCGCCGGTTTGTGGCGCTGTCGGCAGCACGGCTGGCCGAGTGGAGGGTCTCGGACCTGTCCAAGCTGGACCTCCTGGTCGTCCATGTCGCCTTTTGGGGCGCCTGAGGAATTGCGAAGGCGGCGCTTGAAGCGCTCGTCCATATTCTCGCGGACGAATTTCATCTGGAGGGCGCTCATCCGATGAGGTCGTCGGAATAGATAAAGGACCGGTTCTGACGGCTGAACGCAGGCGTCATTATGCCGGCGAAGTCCCGGGGACGGCCCCCGCGCCAGAGGCGGTCGCTGCCCCCTATCTCTACGCCATGGGGCCGGATGCACGAGGCCGCGCAGATATCGTTCTTCGTGCCTCTTTCAAGGTCTAGCGGAACATTTGAGGCAATACTCGACAATGGTGATCCCGATCTTCACCGATCAGTTAAAATTCGGGAGCTGATAGTATTGGAGTTTTTTGATAAACAGATCAAAAAAGCTGGAAGGCCCCCATCGCTATTCCGATCTTGGCTGGGCTGTATCACAAATACGCCTGGATTTTTCGAAGGTACAAGCCATGGGAGACGACAAAGGCGCGACCGACGCCACTGCCAAAGATGCCGTGACGGCAAGACAGATGGCCGCCGGTCGCCCAACGCAGACCACGCCGCCGATTGAGGCCGTGCTGTTCGATATGGATGGCGTGATTACCAACACGGCCGAGGCGCATGCCGCGGCGTGGAAACGCGTGTTCGACGAGTATCTTCAGGCGCGTTCCAATGCGCGCGGTGCGACTTTTCGCCTGTTCGATATCGAAGAGGATTATCGCCAGTACGTCGATGGGAAGCCGCGTTACGATGGCGTCGAGAGCTTTCTTAGCTCGCGCGGGATCAAGCTTCCCCGCGGCAGAGAGGACGATGGGCCCGACGCCGAGACGATATGCGGGCTTGGCAACCGGAAGAACCGTTACTTCCGCGAGTGGCTCGATCACCACCCCATCAAGACGTTTCCAGCTGCGGTCAAGCTGGTTAAAGACCTCCGCGACGCAGGCGTCAAAACGGCGGTGTTCTCCGCGAGCCGGAATGCCGAGTGGGTGCTGCGCAGCGCTCGCGTGCTCGACCTGTTCGACGCCAAGGTGGACGGCAATGATTTGGCCAAGCTCGGCGTTCCAGGCAAACCCGATCCCGCGATGGTACGTGAGGCTGCCTCCCGACTAAGTGTCTCGCCGGAACGCGCCGCGGTCGTCGAGGACGCGATCGCCGGCGTCAAGGCCGGCGCCCGCGGCGGCTTTGGCCTCGTGATCGGAATTAACCGCGGCCACAGCGGTGACGCGCTGAAGAACGCCGGCGCGAACCTCGTGGTTCGCGGTCTGTTTGAGCTCTCGCTCAATCCGGACACTGGCCTGACGACGAAGACATTGTCAAACTTACCCCTGTTCCGCGATCGCGAAGACGAGCTCCGCCATCGCCTAGCGGGCAAAGCGCCGGCGGCGTTTCTTGATTACGACGGCACGCTTACGCCGATCGTGGAAGATTACACCAGGGCATTTATGTCGGATCACATGCGCTCCGCTCTCGCCGAGCTGGCCAAGCACTGTACGGTGGCTGTCGTGAGCGGCCGCGACGCAGCGGTAATGCGCCGCCTAGTGAATCTTGAGGGAATCTATTACGCCGGCAGCCATGGATTTGAGATCCGCGGCCCCAAGGCGTGGAGCGATAGCCTGGATAAGGGTGCGCAGTTTCTTCCCGAGATCGATGAGGCGGAAAGCCGGTTGCGCCACCGCCTCTCTAAGATTGTGGGCCATGCGGTGGAGCGCAAGCGCTTCGCAATCGCCGTGCATTACCGCCGGGTAGCCGACGCAGACGTGCCACAGGTCGAAGCTGCGGTCGACGAGGTGCTGGCTGATTTCCGCGGTCTTCGCAAGGGGCATGGCAAGAAAGTGTTTCGCATCCAGCCGAACATCGACTGGGACAAGGGGCATGCAATGCTCTGGCTTCTTGATCGGCTGAAGCTCGATCGCCCTGATGTTCTTCCGATCTACGTTGGTGATGACATCACCGACGAGGATGCGTTCCGGGCGCTCGCCGGGCGCGGTCTCGCGTTGGTCGTGCAAGACCGCAACGATCCAGGCGAGCGCCCGACTGCCGCTGACTATGCGCTTGCGGACCCCGATGATGTGAAACGCTTCATCCAATTCCTAACAGCAGTCTTGAGCGCGAGAAGCAAGTGAGAGCCCTGAACGCAATCGGATCATGACCAGGGCGAAGAAGCATCACGAGCGCGTGGGGTTGAGGAAAGCTTGAGCAAGGTTAATCAGATGAACGAGTGGCACTTCGTCTACAATGACTACAATCCCAAGCGCGAAGGGTTACGCGAGGCGTTATGCACGCTAGGCAACGGCTACTTTGCCACCCGCGGCGCCGCGCCTGACAGCGCGGCGGACGACGTGCATTACCCGGGGACGTATCTAGCCGGTGGTTACAACAGACTGACAACGACGATTGACGGGCATGAGGTGGAGAACGAGGATCTCGTTAATCTGCCGAATTGGCTGCCGCTGACCTTTCGCATCGATGACGGTAAATGGTTCCGATCGGAGGATATGGAAATTCTCTCCTACCGGCAGGAGCTGGACCTCAGGAACGGAGTGCTGCGGCGCGACCTGCGATTCCGCGATGAACGTGGACGGACCACGCGCTGGAGCGAACAACGCCTTGTCAGCATGGCGGATCCGCATCTCGCTGGACTCGCGGTCGAGCTGACCGCCGAGGATTGGTCCGGGACTCTTACGGTCCGCACAACGCTTGACGGCGCCGTCATCAACAGCGGCGTCGCACGCTATCGCGACTTGGCCAGTCGGCATCTCGAGACGTTGGAAAGGCAAAATCTGGGCGCAGATGTTCTTTTCCTCAAGGTCTGCACCAATCAATCTATGATCCATATCGCGCAGGCTGCGCGCACTTGTCTCTATCGGGGCGGTGTCAAAATCGACGCCGAGCGGAAAACCGAGGTTTTGGAAGATCAAATCCAACAAACAATTGCCTGTCCGATGAAAATAGGCGAGCGGACCACTGTTGAGAAAATCGTCGCGCTCCATACGTCGTTTGATCACGCGATTTCCGAGCCGGGTCTTGCAGCCAAGCGCGCGCTTGCGGGCGCCGATCGCTTTGGTGAACTGTTTTCGGCCCACGCGCTTGCCTGGAAGCATCTGTGGGATGATTGCGATATAGCTCTCCAAGACCATGCCATGCCGGAAACGGCGTTGAAGCTCCGACTCAATATTTTTCATCTGCTACAGACCGTCTCTATTCATACGATCGACAGCGACGTTGGCGTCCCAGCGAGGGGGTGGCATGGCGAATCCTACCGCGGGCATATTTTTTGGGACGAGCTCTTCATCTTTCCGTTCCTAACGCTTCGCATGCCAACGCTCACCCGGGCGCTTCTGCACTACCGCTATCGGCGGTTGCCGGAAGCGCGCCGCGCGGCCAGAGATGCCGGCTACCGGGGAGCCATGTATCCCTGGCAAAGCGGCAGCAGTGGGCGGGAGGAAAGCCAGCGTTTGCACCTCAATCCCAAATCGGGACGATGGATTCCCGACAACAGTTATCGTCAGCGCCATATCAACGCGGCGATTGCCTACAACATCTGGCAGTACCACCAGGTAACGGATGACCACGAATTTCTCTATTCCTATGGTGCAGAGATGCTGCTGGAGATTGCGCGCTTTTGGGCCAGCATCGCCACCTATAACGCCAAGATCGACCGGTACGAGATCAAGGGAGTCATGGGGCCCGACGAGTATCACACGGCTTATCCCGGAACCGCACTTGGAGACGAAGGCGGGCTCGATAACAACGCCTATACCAACGTTATGACGGCGTGGGTGCTGAACCGAGCCTCGGACGTGCTTGACTTGCTGCCAAAGAGTCAGTGCCAGAAGCTTTGCGAACGCATCGGGCTGCGCCTCGAAGAGATCGACCTTTGGCGGGATATCAGCTGCAAGCTTCGCGTGCCGTTTCACGACGACGGCATCATCAGCCAGTTCGAAGGCTATAGCCAACTCGAGGAATTCGACTGGAAAGGCTACGAAAAGAGATACGGAGACATCCAGCGCCTCGATCGCATTCTTGAGGCAGAGGGCGATACGCCAAACCGCTACAAGGTCTCCAAGCAGGCTGACGTGCTGATGCTATTCTATCTGCTCTCGGCCGATGAATTGAATCTTCTGTTCGAGCAGTTGGGTTATCCCTTCCATTACGACAGCATTCCCAAGAGCATCGAATACTATCTTGCCCGCACTTCGGACGGCTCAACGCTAAGCCGGATTGCGCATTCATGGGTCCTAGCTCGATCCGACCGCTCCGGTTCGTGGCACCTCTTCCAACGCGCAGTTGACAGCGATATAACCGACATCCAGGGCGGCACGACGCCCGAGGGCATTCATGTCGGCGCGATGGCCGGTAGTGTCGATCTTATTCAGCGGTGCTATCTCGGCATCGAAATGCGGGAGAACGTTTTGCACTTCGATCCTGTGCTGCCCGCGGACCTTGGAAATGTAACGGTGCAACTGCGCTACCGGCGGCAAATTCTCGACGTTGAAGTCGACCATGACGTACTCAAGGTCGCCAGTCGTTCGTTCACCGCAAGCCCCATCACGATCGCGTATCGCGGTCGTTATCGCGATGTTGCCCCAGGCGACACTTACGAGTTCCGCCTACTCAAGCCCGAAGAGCGAAATCGCGACGAGAACCGTACGCCTTAACCGGTCCCTCACGCGGATGATCAGCCCCGACAAAGTGGTCCGGCAATGATAGCTGGCGCTTCAAGAGCCGCGACGACGATCAAGCAACCCGCGCTCGCGCCGTCTCCGCAGCCCCGGCCGGCTCCGACGGCGCGAGCGCTACCGCCAAAACCCGTCGCTCAAAGCGGTCCCTTTTGGGCGCCGCCAGAAACTCGCGGGCCACATCCGCCTCCAACAGACGGTCCCGGTTCTTCGAGAAGACCGAGGGGTCCCAAATCGCATCGTCGATCGACAGCCCGACAAACCAGCGGAACAGCAGATTGTAGTCAATCTGCTCCAGCAACTGTCGCTCGGAACGCACCGTGAAGAAGGCCTGCAGCAATGTCGCCCGAAACGAACCTTGGCTGCAAGGAAAGACTGCTGGAAGTTGCAAATTATACCAACGGCTCTGTTTTCTGACTCTCCAGGGATTCCGGCGTGACGCGATTAATGATTCATTGGCGCGAGGAGGATTCGCGCCATGGCATCAGCAGTCAAGTTGCGGACGGATTTT
>JARRNI010000257.1:0-9763 GCA_037385125.1 Pseudolabrys sp. | reverse complement strand
GCCGCCCTTGGGCGCGCGCTGGCCGAGCGGCACTACGCGCGCGCTGTAGGCGACCCCGTAGCGCGGATCGACCCGGCCGGCGACGTTGCCGGAACAGTTGGCGAGCGCCAGCCCACTTGCGGCCAGGGCCAGGAGGCCCGCGAAACGACGCCCTGCGGAGGTCCCCCCCGATCCGCTCATTCCGATGAAATTCCCCGATGAAATGCGACTTAAGAATACCGCGTTTGTGCGCGGGCGGGAACCGCCGCCCCGAAGGCGTGGTAAACATTTGGTTACATGCGATTTTGGCGTTTCCGGGGCAGGTGTGTGGCGGCGGGCCGGGTCAGCGCAAGCGCGCGCCCAAGTCGCGCGCTTGTCGCGCCCCTCGCCTTCCGGCCTTGCATGCGCTGGGGCGATGGACCATTCACTGGGCAGGCGACGCGCTGGGCAAGCGATGAAACAGTGGCCGAGCGGTTTAAGGCACCCGTCTTGAAATGCAGTCGCGGTCATATTGCCTCGTGCTGCGACATGCCTGTTTGTTTGATATTGTTGACGTTTTGCAAGCACGTCGTACCTCGCCATACCACTCGAAAACGCCCAATCCGAAAAATTCGGTGCCAATCCCGGTGCCATTTTTTTAGCGGCCTCGCCTTCCGTCCCAATACTTGGCTCCAGGTGGGAGGCGTTCCGGCCCAGCCGCAGCCAGCTTATCTGCTGCCCTCGCCTACAGGAACACGGTGGCGGGGCGGCCCCAACTCTTGCAATCGACGCGCCCCCTTTCCACCGGAAGCCATCCTATGGCGCGCCACGACATCGTGCCCACCACGACGATAGAGGTGGTGATACCGCATGGCGACCGGCTTGAGCCTGTGCGAAGTGCGGTTCGGGCTGGGCGCGCCACGACTTGGCGCTGTCCTTCGGCGGGCTAGCGCGACCTCGAGAGCGACGAAGTAAGCGTCAGCAAAACTGACCCGGATTGCTACCCGGATACCGCTCGGGTTCTTTTATCAAGGATGGGCTTGCTTGACTTGCATCAAAATGGGGCCGACCAAATTGGATATGTCTGCATCGAGCGGGGGCACGGATGCACCGCTTGGGCGGTCCTGGCCCGAACGGTTTTTTTCTCCGGTAAGGCTGGGACCGCCTCCGAGGTCGGGCATGATGCGGATTCTGATCGCCGCGCTCTTTGCCGTCGCCAACATCGCGTTCGTCCAACGAGCAGCGAGGGCTGCCAAGCCACCTTGGTGCCTGATCACCTCGGCAGGCTGCGAACGCTGCCGCTATAATTCCCTCGACGAGTGCTTACGAGACCGAGTGGGCGGCGGCGGCTTTTGCAATCCCAATCCGCGCTACCACGGAGAGGCCAAGCCTCGCAGACCGCCGCCACCACGCAGCCGCTACCGGCATTAGACTACTCTAGGGCCCTTTGTTCGCGGCGGGTGCAAGCTCTTTGGACTGATCAGGGTTCGATAAGACGTTAAGTAGGCCAAAGGCGACTGGCTGCGCCGCCCGACCTTTACTATGTCATGTCTCTGACATAGAATTTTTCGAAGAATGGTGAGTTCAGGGAGAGTTTGATGGACGAACTCGTCGCCCGGCTCAACATCGAGCACTCTCGCAAGTTGCTGGCCAACGAGGTCGATGAAACGAGACGGCAAAACCTCCTACAGCTCCTGGCCGAGGAAGAAGCGAAACTATAGGGATTGGAGCGTTCGCCTACGGACCGAGCCAGCTAAGCGATGGAGTTTGAGCGCCAATGCCGCCAATGGGTGGGTTGGACATCGATCCGCGCTCGTTTCTGCCTTGACCCAACCGCCAACACTGCGACGACATGGAAACACGAGCGCGTGCGTTCCGTCAAAATTGATGACGGCCAGTTCAAGGTCGTAATCAAACGGTGCGGTGGAAACGCTTTCCCACTCGCCGTCCTTTAATGGCGGCATCGCTGTATGAAATTTTTTTCACAATAGCTATATAACCGCGCGTTCGGCAATCCGTTTTGACCTACATCAACTGTAGATAATCTCCAGTAGAGCTGATGAGCGCAAAACCGCCGTCCTCGCGCACATGTCGCCTCTTGGTCCTTAACAAATATGGCACTTGCACCCTCTGATGTTCGCTCTCGGGGGCAAAGCATACAGGGCACGGACGCTGGATGATGGCCACGCGACACGGGGGCGGACTGCCGATCATGTTATCCCCAGATGATAGATGTCATTCAAGGTCGCAATAACCATTGCGGCCCATCGCGACATTTCACCGCGACGCACCATTCAGTCTGAAGCTGGCATTTCGATTTGAATAACGATGCCAGGATGGCCACGAACAGTCATAACAGCGCGATCATTGCGCCATGTTAGCCGATTCCCTCACCTCATCAATGCGGATCGGGTTTTCAGTACTCACAAGAGGCTGAGTTGCTGGAGAGAATGTGCAGCATCACTGTCTGACATGGCCGAGGCGGCGCATCGTCATCCGCCGACAGCTCAAGGCGCCGCTGCTCCGCGAGCGGCCGAAAAATCCTCCTGAACGCACCCGGCTTAATTCCGCCCGTGGCACCAACAGGCGGCTCAACAAGTCGTCGAACGTATTTTGACCAGCCAGTCTTGCATTTCCGTCCACTCCAGGTGATGCTTAACAAAAATGTAAGCGCTTACAAGAGCGCAAAACAATAAAGGTTTCCTGGGGAGGAAGGTAGCTTGCTCATCTGCAGCCGCCCCGCTTGTGCGCTCTCGTGCCCCCTGGCGCGGCCGCTTCGGCGCGCCTCACGAATGTGGGGGCGCGCGCCATGACCTTTAGCTTCCTGCTGTTCTGGATCTGTTGCGGCCTGTTCCTGGCTGATATGGCGCTCGGCAAGATCGGCGTTCTGACGAACGGCGCCGTCCACGAATTCCTCGGCAAGGTGCCGCATTTTTTGCTACTGGCGCTCTCCGCTGCCCTCCTCACGGTCGAATGCCTGCGGCGCGAGGCGCGCCGCAACGGCACCCACATCGTCAACGAGCCCGGCAATTCGCAAGCTCCGTCTGAGATTACCATCGAAGAAAATCCATCAAAGTGAAAGCGGGAGGAAGCAATGGACGAAATGAGAAAACGCCGTCTCGACAGCGCTCTCGGCGAGATCAATCACATGCAGGGCCGTAAAAAGGCCGCCACAGAGGAACTGCGCTCGCAGGAACGCCGCCGCTTCCTCGAGATTTCCGGCACGTTCGGCTTCACGGCGGCTATGGTCGCTGCCGGTGCCGGCACCTTGCTGCTCCCGAAAGAAGCCGCCGCGCAGACCGCGATGGAGGAAAGGGAACGCGAGAAGGCGGCCAAGTACAAGATCACGTTGGCGACCGAGTACCGTATCGGTGCCACGCGCTCCTACCCGATGATCCAACTCAACGTGAAAGAAAACCTGCAGAACTTCAGCAACGGCAAGATCTACGTGAAGCTGCAGCCGGGCGGCGCACTCGGCGTTGGCAGTGCGCTGGCGCAGAAGGTACAGGCCGGCACAATCCAGATCGGCCAGTTCAGCTTGTCCAACTTCGCGCCCTATGCGCCTTCCGTCGACCTCATCAATCTGCCCTACTGGTGCGGTGCGAACCAGCAGTTCGTCAACCTCGTCACCAGCAAGGTGTGGCACGAGCAGGTTAACGGGCGCGTGCGCGAAAAGGGTTTCGAGCCGATGTTCTACTTCTGCATCGATCCGCGCACCGCCGCCAAGCGGCGCGGTCTCGGCGGCGGGCCCTTCAAGACACCCAAGGATCTCGAAGGCATCAAGTTCCGCGTTCCGGGCTCGGCGATCCTAGCGCAGCTCTACCGGATGCTCGGCGCCAATCCGACCCCGGTGGCGTGGGGCGAGACGCCGTCCGCGCTTAAGCAGGGCGTCGCCGACGCGCTCGATCCTTCGCTCGGCGCACTTTACACCTTTGGATTCAAGGATGTGCTGTCGTGGGTGACATTCAACAAGCCGGTGCCGGACAGCCAGTGCTACGCCATGAACAAGGACTGGTTTAACGGCCTCGACGCCGACACCAAGGACGGCATCCGGCAGGCTGCCGACGTCTGCCTGCAGCAGAACCTGGCGCAAGTGCCGGCCTCGCGCGCCTATGCGATGGCAGAAATGCGCAAAGCCGGCGTGAAATTCTACGTGCCAAAGCCCGACGAACTGGCACAGTGGAAGGAGAAAGCCGGCGCCCAGCGCAAGGAGTGGGACCCCGTCAAGGCCAAGATCCTCGGCTCCGCCGACAAGTTCAAGGCGCTGGAAGAGGCCGCCAACACCCCCTGCAAATACTACGTCAACGACGTCTGATCTCGACAACGGCCTCGCCCGCGACCGGCGGGGCCGTCATTCCACAGCGACGTCCGGAGACGTTCATGCGGGATTTCCTGAAGCGGCTCAACGCCAATGGCGAGCGTTGGTTGCTGCTTGGTTTTTACACTTATATCGTCCTCGTCATCTCTATCGAAGTCTTCCGTCGTTTCGTTATTTCCTATTCGAGCGAGTGGGGTGAAGAAACCGCGCGCTACGCCTTCATTTATCTAGTGTGGATCGGCGCGGCATCGGCGGTGCGCGAGCGCGCCCACATTCGCATCGACGTCGTCACCGACCTGCTACCGCTGCGCGGCAGCGCGGTGCTGTACATGTTCGGCGATTTTCTGACGCTGGTGCTCGCCTGCGGCGCTCTCTACTGGTCGATCTCACCGGTGGTGATGTCGATCGAATACCATTCGGTGACCGAGGGCCTGCGCGTCACCCGTGCCTGGTTCCTCTTTTCGGTGCCGTTCGGATTCACGCTAGTGGCTGTGCGCGCCCTGCAGTCGATGGCACGCGACTTCGCCGATCTGCGGGCCGGCCGCCCCCCTTATCGTGGCGCACGGCTGTTCGACTGATCATGCTGTACCAAACCCCCGGCGCAGTCGTCGATCTTGGCTGGACCGTTATCGGCCCGATCCTGCTCATCGTAGCGCTGTTCGGGCTTGGCGTGCCGGTCTGGGTCGCGCTTGGTCTCGGCACAGTGGTGCTGTTGCTCGTGACACACGTGTTACCAATGTCGCTGTTCGGCCAGGCACTGTTCGACGGCGTCGACGCCTTCGCCCTGATCGCCATTCCGCTTTACATCCTTACCGGCGACGCCCTGGTGCGCAGTGGGCTGTCCAACAAACTGATCGACATCGCCGAGGCCTCGCTCGGCTCGCTACGCTCCGGGCTCGGCACCTCAACCGTGCTCGGCTGCGGCTTCTTCTCCTGCATTTCCGGCTCCGATGCCGCCGGCGCCGCCGCGGTCGGCCGCATCATGTACAAGCGCTTGGTGCAGCGCGGCTATCCCCCGGCCTATGCCTGTGCGCTGGTTGCCTCGGGCTCCTGCACCGGCATCCTCATTCCGCCCTCGATCTCCTACATCATCATCGGCCTGGTGCTGGGCATCTCCGCCTCCACCTTGTTTCTCGCGGCGGCCGTCCCCGGCATCATGATCATGCTTTCGGTCATGGTGACGAATGTCGTTCTTAACCGGATCAACAATTACGAGAACAGCGACGACCGTTTCTATTTCCGGCACTGGCTTAAGACGGTCTGGGCGGGACGCTACGCACTCGCAATCCCGATCATCATTTGGGGTGGCATCTATTCCGGCGTGTTTACGCCGACGGAGGCGGCCGCTGCCGCGGTCGTGGTAACCATCGCCATCGGTCTATGGCAGGGCACGCTGACACTCGCCGATTTCCCGAAGATGCTGGAATCCTCCGCCAAGGTGAACGGTGTGATCGTGCCGATCATCGCCTTCGCCGTGCCGCTCGCCCAATCGTTCTCGGCGCTCAATCTGCCGCAATCTCTGGTTCAGAGCATCAGCCAGGTGACCACCGACCCGACTTTAATCATTCTGATGATGCTCGCGGTACTCGTCTTGGCCGGTTGCGTGATGGAGACGACGCCGAATATCGTGATCTTGGCGCCGATAATGCTTCCCATCGCCCAGAACATCGGTATGAGTTCCATCCAGTTCTGCATTTTCATGGTAACGGCGCTCGGTGTCGGATTCATCACCCCGCCGATCGGACTGAACCTGTTCGTGCTATCGGGGCTGACGGGCGAGCGAATTTTGCCCATTGCCGGCAAAGCAATTCCCTATCTTCTGGCGATGCTGGTGGTGGTGCTGATGCTCGGCTTTATACCGGTTCTTTCACTCTGGGCGATGCGTTATGGCCCCTGATCTAGGTTTTTCGCTAGCGGCCCACCCGGCCATCGTTTGGCGCAAATTGTCGCAGCCGCGAAGGCCCCGTATTCCGTCCGTAATAACCGCTAATTGACGTGATGGGTCGATGCTGTCGAAAAAGTCTTGAGAGTTTCGCCGAACAGTGATTCCGCTGATTCTGAGGTTCACGACCTTGGAGGCAGCGATGATGGGTCGGCGGAGGGGCGATCAGGCAAGTCTTTTCTATGAATTCCGGCTCGATGATCGGGTGCCGAAGGACCATCGGCTCAGGCGCATCGATGTTTTTGTAACAGCTGCGCTTGCCGATATTCATGAGCGGCTTGAGCCCTACTACAGCGAGATCGGCCGGCCGTCAGTTGATCCCGATCTGATGATCCGGATGCTCATCATCGGGTACTGCTACGGACTACGTTCGGAACGTAGGCTGACCCAGGAAGTCGAGCTACACCTCGCTTACCGATGGTTTTGCCGGCTCGACCTTGATGACAAGGTCCCGCACCACTCGACCTTCTCGGAGAACCGATTGCATCGATTCCGTGAGGGCGATGTATTTCGCTACCTATTCGGGCGCGTCGTTGCGGCCTGCATGGCATCCGGCCTGATCAAGGGCGAAGGCTTTGCGGTCGATGCCAGCGTAATGGAAGCGAATGCGAGCCGCTATCACGGCAAGGCCCCGGACGAGATCGTGTGGGCGCAGCCTGAGCGCCAAACCCGCGCTGTCAGGGAATATCTTGCAGCGCTCGAAGCTGAGCCAGAGCCCAATCCCGATCGCAAGTTGCCGAAGGTGATATCGCCGAGCGACCCTTGTTCGGCCTGGACCGCCAAAGCCAACAAGCGGGTGCAGTTCGGCTACGGGCTTAATTATCTCATCGACATCGAAAACGCGGTCATTGTCGACGTTGAGCCAACGCCAGCGCGCACCTATGACGAGGTCGAAGCCACCAAGACGATGCTCGACCGCACCGAGCGGCGTCTCCGCCTGAAGCCAAAGCGGCTCGCCGCCGATACGGCTTATGGGACGGGCCGTTTTCTGGGCTGGCTAGTCGGCCGCAAAATCGCGCCGCACATCCCCGTCCGTGATGCTGCCGAACGTGACGATGGAATCCTTTCGCGCAGCGACTTTCGTTGGGATCGGCGGCAAGGCGTTTACGTCTGCCCGAACAACAAGATGCTGCATACCACCGGTACCGTCTACGATGGCACCTTGCTACGCTATCGCGCATCCAAGTTCGACTGTGATGTCTGTCCGCTTAAGATGAAGTGCTGTCCCAACACGTCCGCGCGCCACGTTCCCCGCGATCTGCATGAAGACGCCCGTGACGTAGCACGTCGGCTGATGCGCACGAAGGCTTTCCTCAAATCACGCGATGAGCGCAAACGCGTCGAGATGCGCTTTGCTCACTTAAAGATTCATCACGGCTTCGAGCGAATGCGGTTGCGAGGTCTTTCTGGTGCGCGCGACGAGTTTCACCTCGCAGCCATCGTACAGAACCTCAAGACCCTGGCGCTTCGAGCTTTCCCGCCACAGTTCGCAGGCACTGCGTAAACGAGGTTCACAGCCAATCGGCGCAAAGCCAAAAGGTCCAACTCCCGTCCTCGATCCAGTTACCTCCGAAACTCTACACTATCAGAAAAGCCGACTTTTTCGACAGCATCGACCCATCGCGTCATTTCGCGGCGACACAGCAATTCCGTCGCTTTCGGAGCGAAGCAGACATTGAGCGTGCCACCCCTACAACACTGAATTTATGAGAACGCGCCCTAGCCCTTTTGAATCGGGCGTAGGCTTGTTTTTAATTTCTGGTATGTACCCAGGCTTGCCATTTCTGTTTGGCATAGGAAACCGCAATTGGAGTAATTCGCTTTACGTACGAAACCACAATCGATTTTTGCCCGTGTCGCCCGTCCAGGCCGATTAACGCGCTTCCGCGTTCGTTCAAGCTCAACTCCGACAGTTGTCGCTGTCGGGGTCGAGAGAGGGTCGGTCCATAAGGTGAGCGCCCCCTTGCTGATATTCTCGCGCTCAGCTCTCAGTTTATAAGTCGGATGCTCAATTGCTTTTTGCGGCGAGCACTGACCGAAACAAGAACACGGTCATTAAAGCCCAGCTGCGGAAAGCTCCCCCTGATCGTGTCAGCCACATAGTTGGGCGCCAGATGCGCATAGTGTTTCTCGGTCATGCGGGTGTCGGCGTGACCGAGCTGGCGCGCGATCACCGCCATCGGCACGGCTTTCATCGCCAGTAGTGAGCCGTGGGTGTGGCGCAGCACGTGGAAGCCGACGTTCGGGACGATCCCGGCTCGCGCGCAGGCCTCGCGCATGGGTCGCACCTGCTCGGCCTGTCGCCAGGCTCGCCCTTCATCGCGCAGGAGCAGGGGTTCTCCGGCAGACCGGCCAGCGACCAAACTCGCGACGAAACTGTCGGCTTCCGCCGTCAAAGTGACGTGGCGCACTTTGCCGCCTTTGGCGATGCGCACTGTAAGCGAGCCGACGTCGGGATTGTAGTCGGCGACCACGAAGCGGCAGAGCTCGCCGTAGCGACAGCCAGTCAACAACGCCAAATAAACGAGATTGCGAAAACCGCCTGTGCTGGCATTCATCAGCCGCGTGATTTCATCATTGCTGAGATAGCGAATGAGCGGGGCCTCTACTGACCGATACGGTTTGACCCGCCGCCAGGCGTCATCGCTGGGCACGAGACCGTTGCGCCACGCGAGGTTGAGCGCTGCTTTGAGGTAAGAAAGCACGCGGTTGGCGCTGGCGCGGCGCTGCCGCACCTGCTCCGGATCCTCCGGATCAAACGGTGCAAACCTGACCGGCGCGTCTTTGCGTGAACGTCGATAGGCTGCCCGCTCGGCAATGTCGCGGTGCCAGTCGCGTAACTGCTGTGGCGTGAGCTTGGGCACTGGCAGCTTGCCGAGGATGGGCAGGAGATTGCGCTTGACCACGCTCTCCATGGCGTCGATCGATTTGCCGCCGCGGCGGCGATAGTCCTCGAAGTAGTCGGCCATCGCTTGCGCAACGGTGTATGGGCCTTTTGGCAGCGGGCCATAACCGTGGGCGAGCCGCTGCTCATCGTTGTGCCAGTTGCGTGCGGCGCGCTGCGCCTGCGAGAAGTCGAGAATGCTATCGCCGTTGGCCTCCTCCAAGTCGTCGGCGAGGGAGAGTTTGCTCTCGCGATATTGGCCCCCATCGTTGCGGCGGCGTGCGATCCAGCTGCCGCCGGTTGCACGGCGGCGGTAGCCGAGATGCAGACCTTGTTCGATCACCCGCCAGTACGGCTTGCTGTTGACGGCAAGTCGCAGACGGGCGCTGCGCGTGGCGAGGGAAGCTTCGCGGACGGTGCGGGCCATGATTGTCGGTCGAAAATTTTTGCCTACTTTTTGTCTTTTATCCGTGTACAAACTGCTCCGGACGTCGACGCACAGGCTAGGCAGAAACCTCCGTAAAATATAGACTTCGCGTTGTTCGTAACTGTTCGCCGTTGTCGCCGACGCCGACTCTCAAGGCTGAAACAGGGGTTCGATTCCCCTAGGGAGCGCCATTTCGGTACCAAACTGGGAACGCCAAAACCCGCCGTTTTTGCG
>JARRNI010000256.1:0-10975 GCA_037385125.1 Pseudolabrys sp. | reverse complement strand
TAAGATCCGGTGCCGGTTGAGGCGGGTAGGCCAAATCTGGGGTAGGGAAGCGATTTACACTGAGACCCTTTGTCGATTATCAGGATGTAAAATTAGGCGAGGAAGACAGGAGGATCTTCTGATGGCATGGGGCAACAAGTTTCCAGTATTTAGGCAACTTAATGCTATTCTTCCGGTGGGGAACCAAGCCGCAAGAGCTAATTCTAGAGAGTTTTTTGTCCGCACGTACGGACCAGACGGAGCGGGCTATAGCCTCGGCAGGCTCTGTCTTGATTGGGAGCCAAATCAAAAGGAAGGCCCACCCCCGCCATGGCAAAACGAAGATGAGGATGTCAATGTGGACGTGAATTATCCGTGGGTTCGATCCGAAGCACAAGGTTGGTTTGATCACTGTCGCGATGAACTCAATGCGCAAAATCGAGGTACCGACCAATTCGGCCGCCCGGGCACGGTCCACGACGATTTGCAGCGGTGGGTTCGAGAGGCGATGCTTGATGTATTAGGAACTCCTCCCGGACAGGGTCATGAACCCTCAAATGTCGCTCAAGCAATTCGGTACCGCTATCGTCGTACTCCTGGTGCTGGTGCCGAATGGAAAGCGGACCGCAAATGGAATGGGCAACATTGGGAAATTACTGTGTATGGGCCAGGTTTTTAAAAAATGGTAACCGGGTCCTAACCCGCGTGGGACAACTTTGAGCCAGTAACACGCTGAAGCCAATAAAAACATGGCTAGGATGCATTCGGCGAGTTAATCGCTACCGGGTAGCGATGGCGCGATTGATCTTGAGATTGCCGAACGTGCGCTCGATGCGATTGCGTTCGCGATAGAGGCGCTTGCTTTAGCGGATCGTCGCGATGCGATTTGACCTCGCTCCGCCACCATCCCTCGTGGCCTTTCTCAAGCCGACCGGGCAGCTCGCAACAAGCGCCGAATTGGCGCTGCCTTAACACCGGACCTCTGGACCTCGGGAGGCTTTTGCAGCTGCATGGCATTCTCTCGGGCATAACCTTCCCGAGATTTGCCTCCGCAGTTGGATTCGCGTGCTGCGGCGGAAGCGGCATTTATGAGAAGCGATGTATGCAGTTCTAGGTGAGGAAGCGGGCAGGACGGTCCAACATCGATTAGGGGCTGCGGGATTTGATCGGGCGGATGAGCCGAAAGATGCCGTTGTGGGGCGCGTCCCGGATCCACGGCGAGCTCTTTATGTTCGGTTCCGAGATTGGCGAGTCCGCGGCCTTGAAATAGATAACGCGCGGACAAAGGCCGTCCTCACAGAGTTGGATAATATTTCTGCGTAATCATGCGGAGGTCCGTTATGTTAGAGTGACTCTGTACGGGGATCGCACGAACAAATGATGGGTCCTGCGAAAGTTCCTGACGACCTTGGGCAACTGATTGTCTCGCCGAAGGCGTATGCGAGCCAGGATAGGCTATTTGCTAGCTTTCGATGGCTTCGGTCGAACAATCCCATAGGCTTAGTCGAGGCTGAAGGATTTGATCCGTTTTGGGCAGTCACCAAGCACGCAGATATTCTCGAAGTTAGCCGGCAGAACGACCTCTTTCACAATGGTGACCGAGCGACAGCGCTTATCCCGCGTGCTTCAGATGAAAAGGCTAGAGCTTCGACTGGCGGTAGTCCGCATCCAATTCGAACAATCGTGCACATGGATGCGCCGGACCATCCGAAATATCGACGGATAACTCAGGCTTGGTTCACACAGCAAAACCTCAAGACGCTCGAAGAACGGATCCGTATCATCGCTCGGAGTTTCGTTGAACGCATGGCCGCGCACGGTGAGGTCTGTGATTTTGTCCGCGACGTTGCACTTCACTATCCCCTTCGGGTGATGATGGAAATCCTTGGTGTGCCCGAGGAGGACGAGCTCCTAATGCTGAGGTTCACCCAAGACCTTTTTGGCACAGAAAATGAATTGCTGAGACGGCACCCGCCGAAGTCCGTCGATCCGGATAGACACGCCAAACAGCTTTTCAAAGTGTTTGCCAACTTCCAAGCGTATTTCTCGCAATTAGCGGCTTCGCGTCGAAAGGTCCCACGCAATGACTTAATAAGCGTCATTGCTAACGCTAAAATTGATGGGAAACCTATTCAATGCTTTGAAGCGACAAGCTATTTCGTGATTCTCGCGACCGCGGGCCACGACACTGCAGCATCGTCAACGTCTGGGGCAATCTGGGCGTTGTGTGACAACCCAGGCGAGTTCACGAAAATCAAAAATGGTACCGGCCTAATTCCAAATTTGGTCGAGGAAGCGGTGCGCTGGACCACGCCTGTGCAGCATTTTATGCGCACCGCGACAGCTAATACGGAGCTTCGCGACCGAAGGATTACCAAGGGCGATTGGCTAATGCTGTGCTACCTGTCTGGAAATCGCGACGAAGAGGCTTTTGAATACCCCGATAATTTTTGTGTCGATCGCGGTTTTCCGCGCAACGTGGCTTTCGGCTATGGCGCACACACTTGCCTCGGACAGCATCTTGCGCGACTAGAGATGAGCATTTTCTTCGAAGAACTATTTGCTCGATTAGTCGAGATCGAGATTGCGGGAGAGCCGCGGCGTTCTGCTTCTATCTTTGTTGGGGGACCTCTGACTTTACCGATCAGATTCAAAATTGACTGAATAGGCACGCGTTTCGGAGCTCATTATTTAGTCCCCCGTTTAAGGGGCAGCGCTACCTAAAATCTCCTCGTCCGGTGTAGCCATGTCCATTGTGCGATAAAGGTTCGCCGCCATATGGAGCCAGTGATCCGCTTCCTCAGTACGGCCCAACTTGAGGTTAGTTTGCGCCAGGCCACGTTGGCAGTGCGCTAGTTCCGGTCGCAGCCCGAGTTCCTGTGCAATCTCTGACGCTTCGAGATAATGGCGTTCGGCAGCTTCTCGGTCCCGAATCGAGCCATGCTGGCAGGCATCGCCCATTAGGCGGAGGCTTGCAGCCTCAATTGCGCGGTACTCGTGGCTACGGGCCAATTCGAGAGCTCTAAGGGCGTGCTCGATTATTCCGTCGTTTCGCCCGGCGAGCAATTTGGAGAAGCCCAAATATGCCGTCGCCCACGCTTCAGCATAATAAAATTTTGTCGCACGAGTAGATGCTGCCGCTTTTGCGAGCAACTCTACTCCATCGGGGGTCCGTCCAGCCAAGGCATAGGTATAACCAAGGGTAGTTGCAATAACGGGGAGCAAGAAATTGATTTGGCGCGATCGGGAAACCTCGTAGCTGCGCTCCAATAATGGAAGGGCTGCCGAAACATCACCTTTATGGGAATACACGAAGCCCGCATACCAGTGCGCCAGTGCAACGTCATAAGGCCGACGGACTTCATCAGCAATATTGCTTGCCTCCTGACCTGCAACAATGGCGGCTTGAAAATTTCCTAAATAGGCTTGGCATGCCGCAACCATTCCAAGCCAAAGGACGGAACTCGTGCCTGTAGTGCCTATGCGTTGGTGCCACAGTTGGTGAGGTGTCAAGGCTGAGTTGTCCTCGTACAGCCGGAGCGACCGCCGGAACTCGCCACGCCACATGTAGACCTGTCCAAGGTAATAACTCGCTGCGAGGGTGAGGCTGCTATCGCGAATTTCGCGGGCGATGGCGCGTGCTCGTAGGCCAGACTGGATGCTGGTTTTAACGTCACCTCGTAGGTTATAAGCGAACGTCTTTGCGATGTAGATCGCCGCTAAGCGCCGCTGATCGTCAATGGATATTGCTAAGGCCTCAGCTTCGTTTAATCGGCCCTCGAGACGGCTGTATTCGGCGGTTGCCCCAAATATAGCTCGAAGGCTCAATCGAATGTCGATTCCCTGCTGTACGCGGTCGCGATCCTGCGGAAGATGTCCTAGTGCGTCGAGCGCCTTCTCAAAAAAAGCGCTTGCTTCGCGATAGGCCGACAACTCTACAGCTCTGTTGCCGGCTTGACGCAAATACATTACTGCTTGATCCCACAATTCCGCGTTAATTGCATGATGAGCGAGACTTTCAACGAATTCCTGAAGCTTGCCCCGGTACAGTGATTCCATTGCGTGCAACACGTGGGCATGGAGGGTGCGTCGTTTGGTCGACAGTAAGGTGCCATAAGCAATTTCGTGCGTGAGTGTGTGCTTGAACCTGAATTGCTCGGAAGAAATAGCATTCGGGCTTTCATAAATGAAGTGAGCGGCTTGAAGCTCGGCAAGAAGATGTTGCAATTCAGGCTCGGCAACGTCCGCAATTTCGCGCAGCAAGGCGATCGGAAAGACCGGGCCGATGACAGACGCCGTTTGCAGAAGCGCTTTCTGCTCCGGAATAAGTCGGTCGATGCGGGTTGCCAGGATCGCTTGGACGGTCTCGGGGATCTTAATCGATGGAAGTTCTTCGATTAACGAATAGCTACCCGCATGACCGTGTAAGGCTCCGCTTTCAGCCAGGGTCCTGATCGTTTCCTCGATAAAGAGTGGTGTTCCCCCGGTGCGCTGTACGATCAGCGCGCGAAGCTGTTGATTTTTTGAATCGTCACCCAGAAGTGCGCGGACAAGTGTATTTGCATGGGTCGCTTGGAGAGGATCGATGCGGATCGCGCTATAACTTTCTTTTCCGAGCCACTTGTGCTCATAGCCTTCTCTGTAGGTGGCTACGATAAGCAACGAACTCGCGTCTATATTTTCGACAAGATGATCGAGCAATGTTCTCGTTTCGGCATCAGTCCATTGTAAGTCTTCGAACCATAGCAGTAGCGGCCGTATCGAAGCAGCGCGCAGAATCATGTTTTTTACGGCTGCCATGATGCGCTGGCGACGTCCTGCAGGCTCGAGCATCGACCATTCGGTGTCGTCGACTGGAAGATCTAGCAGGGATTGGAGCGCGGGCAGCTCAGGAAGTAGCGTCTCGTCGAGGGCAGTGACTTTATCTCGCAAGTGTTTCTTGGCCTCTCCTGAAGAAGAGTCATCGGCAATCTCTAGCCAGGAGCGCAACAAGCTCGAAAAGCTAAGATAAGGAGTATTCTTGCTAAATTCTGCTGCGGTAGCCTTGAGCACGGTCCAACTCGACACATCTGACGACTGAAGGAATTCATGTACGAGGCGTGATTTTCCTGTTCCCGCTTCGCCTGTGACCGCCACAACCTGGCCGCGCCCGGTGCCGGCAAGGTCGAGCGCGCAGCGAAGCGAAAAGAGTTCGCTGGCACGGTTGACAAACCGCACCAATCCCCGCGCCGCAGTAACTTCCCAGCGGGTCCGGGCGGCCGTATGCCCGACAATTTGAAACAACTCGATAGGTTCTCGAAACCCTCTCACCTGAACAGGTCCAAGCGCCTTAGCTTTGACGAAACCTTCTGCCAATCGAATAACACTTGCAGTGCAATAGATCGTCCCGGGCTCTGCCATCTGCTCCATGCGGGCAGCTAGATGCACCGTCGGTCCGATCGCGTCGTAATCGGCCGAAAGGTCGTTGTGAATGGCGCGGACAATGACCTGTCCCGCATGCAGGCCGACCCGAATGGTACTACCGGCTGCGCTGGTACTCTGCACCGCACTTTGCATCTCAAGTGCCGCGTAAGCTGCTCGTACGGCATTATCCTCATGGGCCAACGGTGCGCCGAATAGAGCCATGATGCCATCGCCTTGCACCCTATTGATCGTGCCCTCGTAGCGGTGGACAGCATTGATCATTGCTTGCAGCGTTGGTTGCAAGCGAAGTTCGGCCTGTTCGGGATCTAGATTCTCGATCAGATCAGTCGAGCCCTTAATGTCTGCGAACAATACCGTAATCTGCTTACGCTCGCCTTCGAGGGCGGCACGCGATTCAATGATTCGCTTCGCAAGATGGCGTGGAAGATGGATCGGAGCGAGTACGTTCTCGTCGCGGCCGGTATCCTTTTTGATACTTTCGGGCGCACAAAACGTGCCGCAGCTAGCGCAGAAATTGCTCGATACAGGAATAAGCGTTCCGCACTTGCTGCACGCCTGAACTAAGTCCGCACCGCAGGTCCCGCACGTGCGGCTTGCAGCAGAATTTGATGCGCCACATGCCGTGCATTCCATGGAACACCCATAAATCCCTAGCAAGGCAATATAACATTATAAGCATACATGGGCGATCGCCTCAGCTTTGGGAGCCAAAAAGTGTCATCGATGCCGAAGAAGGTCAGGGCTCTGAGGTAAAATCGTGGG
This sequence comes from Pseudolabrys sp., assembly GCA_037385125.1. Classification (GTDB taxonomy): domain Bacteria; phylum Pseudomonadota; class Alphaproteobacteria; order Rhizobiales; family Xanthobacteraceae; genus Pseudolabrys. The sequence goes on along the minus strand of JARRNI010000256.1, from coordinate 4,810 downwards.
AGGTCAGGGTAGCTCCCAAGCTGTTCTTCCTGCCGCCCTATAGCCCCGATCTCAACCCGATCGAGCAGGTCTTTGCCAAACTCAAGCTCCTGCTCCGAAAAGCGGCCGAGCGAACCAACCCGACCTGGTTCTCGACCTGCCCCTTCTCCCAGCCCGAGGCCGGCGTGCAGGACACCGGATCGACCAGGTAATGGCTGCGCATTTGCAGGAAGCGGCGATTGTAGAGGCGCACCTTGCCGACGAAGATCGTCTCCACCGCCGTCTTCATGTTGTTGTAGATGCTGCGCTGGCAGGCGCCCTTGAACAGGGCGAAGGCCCGGTCGTGGGCGTCGAACCCCATCTCCTGCGTCTCATTTGGATAGGCCCGCACGAATAGCATGCGGCTGTGGCAGAGCCGGACATGGGCGGCCTTCACGGTGACCGTCACGCCGCTCAGCAGGACGATCTCGTGGCTCCAATCGAACTGGTAGGCTTCTCCCGGCGCAAAGCTCAGCGGCACATAGGCCGTCGCCGTCGCCCGGCCGCGCTCCTTGGCCCACTTGCGGGCATAGCGGCGCACGGCATCGTATCCGCCCTCGTAGCCGCGGCCGCGCAGCTCTTCGAAGATCCGGATCAGGATTAGCCGCTCGCGGGCGGGCTTGGCCGCATTGGCCGCTAGCAACTGATCGAGTTCATCGCTCCATCGTCCGATCTTGGGGAACGCTTGAACTTCTCGCTCATAGCGGAACTCAGTCTCGCCGGAGTGGATCACCTTCCTTACGACATTGCGCGATACGCCCAGCTCCCGGCAGATCGCTTTGATCGGCTTACCTTGCCTAAAATACGCGCGTCGAATCTCTGCAATCGTCTCCACGACCAGCATTCCAACCTCGGCTTCCATCAACCATGGAAGCCAAGTTGGACCCTCTGTTCGGGGGTCCGTATAGGCTGCCGATCACCCCCATAGGGGGTCCTTATTGCATGCCCCGGAACCGACACACGGGCATGTCTGCCCACAGTACATTTTCGGGCGCGCGGAAACGTCATAATTTGTCGGCGCTAGATTGATCTTGCCCCGAAGACGAGGCTTCACATCGAACGCGACGTTGTCGCTATCGCCCCGCAGGCGCTGCAATGTCCCCTGCGAGGCGCTTTTGTTTGTCGGAACGTCCGACTACGCGGCCGCTTCCGCCGTGGTCGGATCGATCACCGAGCGCACCCGAGCAATTGAGTTTGCCGGAAATCCGCCTTTCTGGGCGTGCGTCCGTATCATGTCTTCGTTGGGAGCAACATAGACGCAATAAATCTTGTCGTCGGTGACATAGCTTTGGACCCACTGGACGTCCGTCCCCATCCTTTGCAGGACGTCGCAAGACTTCTGCGAAATGGCCTGCAATTCCTCCCGAGGCAGCTTTCCGGCTCCGGTAAGCTCTCGTTCGATCACGAATTTTGGCATGACGTTCCTCCAAGTGTGACTTGCACCATGCAAGCCCGTGCTTGGCAGCTTAAGACCAGCGGTATTGTTGTCTTGAGGCGAGCGTCCCGGCGCAGCCACAAATTGGCACGCCCATCCGGAACCAATGTCCCGGCTCAGCGTGTGGTCGCTAGGCGGTTGTTCTTGCCTAGGCCGGCATCGCGCGCACGCACAATGGCCTGGTAACGGTGAGCGACGCCGATTTTGTCGAAAACGCGTGTGATGTGGTTGCGCACTGTTTTTTCCGAAAGCCCGAGCGAAGTAGCGATTTCCGCGTTGTCGAGCCCACCGGCAATGCCTTCGAGGACGGCGCGCTCACGCTCGGTAAGGTCGGCAAGCGGCAAGCCGCCTCCATGTCCGGCATCCGCAGTCGACCCCCTCAGGAAAGTATCGATCTCCGCAACGATTTGCGGCCAAGCCGGCTCATCGGCGAGCGGCATATGATTTTCACTGTCGATCGGGACGAAGCGGCTATCGGGAATGAGGCCGGCAATGAATCGACCTTGATCGATCGGCACTACCGCGTCGCGTTCCGGATGCATGACAAGAACGGGACATTTTATTCGGCGCGCGGCTTCGCGAACATCGACGTTGAAGCCGATTTCCAATAAGCGCGCGGCAACGGCGGGAGAGGTCGCCGCCGATTGCTGATCGCACCACGAGCGCAAATGCTCGAGCGTGCCGCCCGGCTGGAACGACGACGCCCAAACCTGTAGGAAGGCATGATTCTCCTGCGCCCAGCCCAATTGCGTGAGATCAAGCAAGACCCGCGCCTTTTGAACTTCGCTTGGCCGGTCATCCCAACGCAGTCGCCCGTGGGCGTAGGTGCCGTAAAGGATCAGGCGGTTGACCCGTTCGGGGTGACGTGCGGCATATGCGATCGCGACCGGGCCACCCCAACACGTCGCCAATATATCGAAGCGATCGAACTCCGCGGCCTCGATAACGCACTCGAAATCGCTGACCCAATTGTCGAACGACAGGTCGTCGGTGTTGCGGTCTGAGAGGCCGCACCCGCGGGCATCGTACCGTAGAAGTTTGTGTTCCTTCGAAAAAGCGTCGAGCCATGGGCGCCAAGCGAGGCTGCGCCACTGGCGCTCAAGATGGGTGAGCCAGGTTGCTGACAATACCAGGGGTGGCCCTTCGCCACTGACCGCGTACGCGAGCTGCACCCCATCGGCGGCGGTGCATAGCCGGATTTCCTGGTTCATGGCAGCCAAGCGCCCCCGCGAGACTCTTTCGCATTATATTGCCGAGGACGCATGTGTCACGCATCTAATTCCAACCGTCCCGCATGCCCAGGATTACGCTCATGTTAGGGATTCCGCTCTCCCGAGCGGTGATCCCTCACTTTGGCTGGGTCTCAAAATACTCGGCGACGAGCCGGCTCAGCGGCCCAAAATCAGGTTCTCGCTCGAAGCGGCCGAAGCGTCGTGGCGCTATCAATACATGTTCGTTTTAAAGTCGGTATCGATGACCGACTGCTGTTCGGAAATGCTACGGGCTAGCCTTGCGTGAGCAACCATTGCCTCCGCCAGCGATGGAACATTGTCTGTGTTTGGCCACGCATCCGGTTGCCAGAGTTTAGAACGCGCGATGCACTTGGCGCAGTGCATAAACGCTTGCCGGACCGTCACGACAAGAACGAGATTAGGCGGCTTGCCATCCACCGCAAGCTGACGCTGCAGCGCAGTGTCCCGGACGATGCTAGCCGAACCGCTGACGCGCAAAGTGTAGCCGTACCCTGGAATGAGAAATATCAGCCCTACTTCCGGATTGACCAGTATATTTTCGAATGAATCGACGCGTCTGTTTCCGATGCGGTCAGGAATCGCTAACGTCTTCTCGTCGAGCACAGCGACAAATCCCTTCGGGTCGCCTTTCGGCGACACGTCGATCAATCCGTCGGTGCCCTTGGTCGCAATGACCACGAATGGGGAGGCGGCGATGAAGCGGCGGCAAATATCGTCGATATGGTTGATGACCTTTTCGGCTATGGCTTGGTTGGGGTACGAAACAATTTGTCTTAGCCGCTCAGGAGTTGTGACGACTTCTTCGAAACGTTTGGTCATATTGACGCCCCCAGTCAAACGAAGCCCAGATACGGGCAGTTTTCATCAGGCTAACGAAGGATCCTCGGCCGTTTAACAAAGACATCCTCAGGCCCAAGTAATGATCCTCGTGTTTGATCGTCAGGTGCCCTCAATGACCCGCATGTCACGGAGCACACCGAGGTGAGGTAGGACCTTCTGGTAAGCCTCGCTCTTGTAAGCCTTGATCGCCGCATCCGTGCTCTCAAATTCCATGACTACGGAACGCTCTTTCTTTCCGAGCTCGAAGGTTTCGACCGGCATGCCTCGTGCAATGAATTTCCCGCCCATGGACTCGATGGCCGCCTTCGCCGGCGCTGCATACGCTGCGAGGTTCTCCTCCGAGGGCGACTCTAGGTAGAAAACGATAAGATATCCCTTTGGCATTGAACGTGCTCCTTTGGCGGAAGGGCAACTTCTTACTATAGAGAAAGGCGCGAAGTAACGGCCGAAATTTCTAAATCGAACTGCTTGCGAAGAGGAAGAAAAAGCGAACTTCACAAATGCTGCCGCGGCGCCTAGCGTAGAGCCCAGTCGTTGGAGCTACCGATGCCCGCCATGATTACCTTCCGTTCGGTGGTCGACCCCGCCGACTGCGATTTTCTGGGCCACATGAACGTATCACGGTATTTCGCAGCCTGTTCAGACGGCGTCTTCGCGATCCAATCAGAGATGGGGTTGACGGCCAGTGACATGCGAAATGGCCGCAGATTGTCATTCGCAGTTGTCCATGCACAGAGCGATTTCAAGGCTGAGCTATCGGCAGGTGACGCTATACATCTGGGGACTTCGGTCACTGCGATCGGTTTGAAATCGATAACTTTTAGGCATCGTCTGATCCGGTCAGAAGATGATGCCCTGGCGTTCGAGACAATGTTCAAGTGCGTAATGCTGAACCTCGCGACGCGTCGAGCAGCCAAAATCCCGGATGAAATCCGACAGAAGGCAGAAACCTGGCTGGAAGCCCCCGACAGTCGGTTGGAATGAACTTGATCAATTTGAGGTGGATGTTCGCTCATGACCCAGGCTGTGTGAAAACGCTGCAGACACTTGTCGGGGCGCAACAAAAGAATCAATTTGGTAGCCGCGGCGAATCCTTCATGCGGCAAATGCCTTCCGATTGAGTCAATATTGCTCCAGGACGACTTATACCAACGGCTCTGTTTTCTGACTCTTCAGGGATTCCGGCGTGACGCGATTAATGATTCATTGGCGCGAGGAGGATTCGCGCCATGGCATCAGCAGTCAAGTTGCGGACGGATTTTAC
>JARRNI010000255.1:0-7585 GCA_037385125.1 Pseudolabrys sp. | reverse complement strand
GCGGCTGGGCCTGCGCGGTGGCGGCCAGCAGCACCGCGGCAGCGGCGAGCCCGGCGCTGCGCAAGACACGCGACGGCGTTAAGGGGGCTAAGCGAAACATGGGCAGTCCCCCGGAAAGCTTGGCTGTCGGATTGCTTTACCATTGGTTGCACCAAACGGACAGCCCGTCTATGGATCGGGCGGCTTCGTTTGCGCAACCTTGACCCTCCCCGCACCCGCGTCTACGACCTTGAGACGGGTTGAGAAAACAGAATGATCGTTCTGATCGACAATTACGACAGCTTCACCCTCAACCTCTTCCATTATCTGGGGAGCTTGGGGGCGGAGGTGGTCGTCCATCGCAACAACAAGATCACGCCCGAGGCCGTGATGGCGGCCGAGCCAGAGGCGATCGTGCTCTCGCCCGGGCCGGGGACGCCGGACGACGCCGGCATCTGCCTCGCGCTGGTCGGCAAGGCCGCGTCCACCATTCCGACCCTCGGCGTCTGCCTCGGCCACCAGGCGATCGGCCGGGCTTTCGGCGGCCGCGTCGTGCGCGCCACCCCGCGCCACGGCAAATTGTCCGAGGTGCGCCACCAGGGCAGTGGTGTGTTTCGTGGCATCAACGGCCCGCTGAAAGCTACGCGCTATCATTCGCTGGTGGTGGAGCGCGCAAGCCTGCCGCCGGCGCTCGCCGTCAATGCTGAGACTGAGGACGGTCTCATCATGGGGCTTGCCCACGAGAGCCTGCCGGTGCACGGCGTGCAATTCCATCCCGAGAGCATCGCGTCCGAGCATGGCCACCTGATGCTGAAGAATTTTCTTGCCATCGCCGCCGACTGGAACAGGCGCACTGGGCGCCACGCGGCGCCGGCGCCGCTGCACGCGGCCGGATAAAGGGGCGGCCATGGCCGACGAATTCAAAGCGCTCATCGCCAAAGTCGCGACCGGCGCCAGCCTCAGCCGCGAGGAAGCAGCCAGCGCCTTCGACCGCATGATGTCGGGCGAGGCCACACCCTCGCAGATGGGCGGGCTGTTAATGGGCCTGCGCGTGCGCGGCGAGACGGTCGACGAGATCACCGGCGCGGTCACCACCATGCGCGCCAAGATGCTGGGGGTGAAGGCGCCGGCGGACGCGGTGGACGTGGTCGGCACCGGCGGCGACGCGTCCGGCTCGTTCAACATCTCCACCTGCGCCGCCTTCATCGTGGCAGGCGCCGGCGTGCCGGTCGCCAAGCACGGCAACCGCGCGCTGTCGTCAAAATCGGGCGCCGCCGACGTGCTCTCCGCGCTCGGAGTGAAGATCGATCTCGATGCCGAGCAGGTCGGCCAATGCATCCGCGAGGCCGGCATCGGCTTCATGTTCGCGCCGGCGCATCACCCGGCCATGAAGAACGTCGGCCCGACGCGGGTCGAGCTCGGCACTCGCACCATCTTCAACCTGCTGGGCCCGCTGTCGAACCCGGCCAGCGTCAAGCGGCAGATGGTCGGCACCTTCTCGCGGCAGTGGATCGAGCCGATGGCGCAGGTGCTGAACAATCTCGGCTCGGAAGCGGTCTGGGTGGTGCATGGCTCGGACGGGCTAGACGAGATCACCACCTCGGGGCCGACCAGCGTGGCGGCGCTGGAGAACGGCAAGATCCGCAGCTTCGAGATCGCGCCGGAGGACGTCGGGCTGCCGCGCGCCAAGCCGGAAGCGCTCCGCGGCGGCGACGCCGAGCACAACGCCAAAGCGCTGCTCGACGTCCTCAAGGGCAAGGCCGGGCCGTTCCACGACGTGGCGATCCTCAACGCCGCGGCCGCGCTGGTGGTGGCGGGTAAGGCCAAGGACCTGCAGGAAGGCGCCACGCTGGCGGCGAAATCGATCGACTCCAGCGAGGCGGAAGGCAGTCTCGACCGGCTGATTGCGGTGTCCAACGCCGCGGGGGCGTGAGCCGTGGATATTTTGAAGAAGATCGAAGCCTACAAGCGCGCGGAGATCGCGGCGGCCAAGCGCGCCAAGCCGCTCGGCGTGCTCGAAGCCGAGGCGAAAGCCGCAAGCCCGCCGCGCAGCTTCCTGCGCGCCATCGAGCAGCGACATGCCTCTGGCGATTACGCGCTGATCGCCGAGATCAAGAAGGCGAGCCCATCCAAGGGGCTGATCCGCGCCGATTTCGACCCGGCGGCCTTGGCCAAGGCGTACGAGGCGGGCGGCGCCACCTGCCTCTCGGTGCTGACCGACGCGCCCTCCTTTCAGGGCCGGCCGGAATATCTCGGCCAAGCCCGCGCGGCGACCAAATTACCGTGCTTATGCAAGGACTTCATCTATGACCCTTATCAGGTGGTTGAGGCGCGCACCTGGGGCGCCGATTGCATCCTGATCATCATGGCGGCAGTCAACGATGCGGCCGCCCGCGACATCGAAAGCGCGGCTTTTTTCAGTGGAATGGACGCCCTTATTGAAGTTCATCAAGAAGATGAGCTTGACCGTGCGCTTCGGCTCCAGTCACGCCTGATCGGCATCAACAACCGTGATCTGCGCACATTCGAGACCCGGCTAGAGGTGAGCGAGCGGCTCGCCCTTAAAATCCCGCGCGACCGCGTGGTGGTGGCGGAAAGCGGGCTCAATACCCCGGCCGATCTGGCCCGCCTCAACACCATCGGCATCTCCACCTTCCTGATCGGCGAGAGCCTGATGCGCCAGCCGGACGTGACGGCGGCCACCCACGCCCTGCTCGCCCGCGCGCTCCAGCGCGCCGGCGTGGAGTGACGGCCATGGCGCGCGCCGCCAAGAAGAAGCCCGCGCGGCGCGGCGCGCCGCCGCAAAGCGAGCTCAGCCATATCGACCAGCGCGGCCAGGCGCGCATGGTCGACGTCTCCGCCAAGGGCATGACCGAACGCGTCGCGGTGGCGGAAGGCCGCGTGATCATGACCACGGAGACGCTAGACAAGGTCGTCGCCGGCAATGCGCTCAAGGGCGACGTCTTGGGCGCCGCGCGGCTTGCCGGCATCATGGCGGCCAAACGCACCCACGGCTTGATCCCCCTCTGCCACCCACTGCCCATCACCAAGGTCGAAGTCGAGATCGAGCCCGAGCATGCCCTGCCCGGCTTCGTCGTGCAGGCGACGGTGAAGGTGACCGGTCAGACTGGGGTGGAGATGGAGGCGCTCACCGCGGTGTCGATCGCGTGTCTCACCATCTACGACATGGTCAAGGCGATCGAGCGCAGCATGCGCATCGAGGGCATCCGCCTGCTGGAAAAGAGCGGCGGCCGCACCGGTACCTGGAAAGCGGAGGCTTGATCCCGTGTCCCTGATGCCCGTCGCCGAAGCCCTGGCGCGCGTGCTGGCCGACGCGCAGGCGCTGCCGGCCGAGCGCGTGGCCCTCGACGAAGCGCCGGGCCGGGTGCTGGCGGAGGATCTGGCCGCGCTGCGCACGCAGCCGCCGGCCGCCGTGTCCGCCATGGACGGCTATGCCGTGCGCGCCGAGGATCTGGGCGCCGCGCCGATCACCCTGAAAGTGATCGGCGAAGTCGCCGCCGGCCATCCCTTCGACGGCGCAGTCGGCCAGGGCCAGGCGGCGCGCATCTTCACCGGCGGCGTCATGCCGGCCGACAGCGACACCGTGGTGATCCAGGAAGTCACCGCGCGCGACGGCGACCGGGTCACCGTCCAGAAAGCCACGGCCAAAGGCCGCAATGTGCGCGGCCAGGGCATCGACTTCCATCAGGGCGAGGTGCTGCTGCGCCGGGGCCGCCGCCTTAGCGACCGTGACGTGATGCTGGCCGCCGCCATGAACCACGCCGCCCTGCCCGTCCACCGCCGGCCGAAGCTCGCCGTGCTCGGCACCGGCGACGAGCTGGTGCCGCCCGGCTCCGACCCCTGTCCCGGCGAGATCGTCTATTCCAACGGCTTCGCCCTGGTCGCGCTGGCGCGCAGCACCGGCTCCGAAGTGACCAACCTCGGCATTTCCCGCGACAGGATCGACGACATCGCCGCAGGCGTGCGGCGCGCGCGCGACTTGGGCGCCGACATCCTGCTCACCAGCGGCGGCGCCTCGGTCGGCGAGCACGACCTGGTGCAGCGGGCGCTGCACAGCGAGGGCCTCGGCCTGTCGTTCTGGCGGGTGGCGCTGCGCCCCGGACGGCCGATGATGCACGGCCGACTGGGCGCCATGCACGTGCTGGGCGTGCCGGGCAACCCGGTCTCGGCCTATGTCTGTGCCTTCCTGTTCCTTGTTCCGCTGATCGCCCGGCTGGGCGGCCAGGGCGACTTGGCCCGCGTCCCTGAGACCGCCCGCCTCGGCCGCGATCTGCCGGCCAATGACGAGCGCCAGGACTACCTGCGGGCGACGCTGGAGCCCGGCCCGGATGGGCCGGTGGCCACCCCGCTGCCCAACCAGGACAGTTCCCTGATGGCGCCTTTGGCCGCCGCCGATTGCCTGCTGATTCGCGAGCCGCATGCGCCGGCGGCGCGTTCCGGTTCGCCCTGCGTCATCCTTAAGCTCGGCCTGTAGGGGCCTTTCGAGTTTTTCACTCCAAATTAAAGGGTTGCGGAACACATATCGAACAGATAGTGTCCGTTCATGATTTGTTTTTCGGCCGGGACTCCCTGGGAGCCTGCCGCGACGGGGACGAAACCGGGGAGAAACCGATGCTGACCCGCAAGCAATTCGAGCTCTTGCGCTTCATCCACGAGCGGCTGACGGAGACCGGGGTCCCCCCCTCCTTCGACGAGATGAAGGAGGCCCTCGACCTGCGCTCCAAATCGGGCATCCACCGCCTGATCACCGCGCTGGAGGAGCGCGGCTTCATCCGGCGGCTGGCCAACCGGGCGCGCGCCATCGAGGTGATCAAGCTGCCCGATTCGGTCGGCCACGGGCTCGGCAGCCGCTCGCGCGGCTTCACCCCGAGCGTGATCGAGGGCGATCTCGGCCGCGTGCGCGCCGGCGGCGAGGACGGCAGCGAAGGCGGCCATCCGATCGCCGTGCCGGTGATGGGCCGCATCGCCGCCGGCACGCCGATCGAGGCGATCCAGCAGCGCAGCCACGTCATCAACATGCCGCCCGACCTGCTCTCGGCCGGCGAGCATTTCGCCCTGGAAGTGCGCGGCGATTCCATGATCGAGGCCGGCATCCTCGACGGCGACATCGCGCTCATCCGCAAATCGGAGACCGCCGACACCGGCGACATCGTGGTGGCGCTGATCGACGACGAGGAAGCCACCTTGAAGCGCTTCCGCCGGCGCGGCGCCTCCATCGCGCTCGAGCCCGCCAACACGGCCTACGAGGTGCGCATCCTGCCGCCCAACCGCGTGCGCATCCAGGGCAAGCTGGTGGGATTGTTCAGAAGGTATTGAGGGCCTTGCGTGCCCCGGATGCTGCTCAACACGAGCGATAGCGAAGTGTTGCGCTGCTGATCCGGGGCCCAGCTTCAAATTTCGAAGACCGGGGTCCCGGGTCTGCAGCGCACCGCTGACGCGCTGCGCTGCGCCCGGGACACGCGAGTCAATCCCCCGCCTCCAAATCCTCCGGCTTCGGCGTTGCATCGCGTGCTGACGCAGGCTTCGCCCTCCTCTTACGCAGCACCGGCGCCCAGGGCCGGTCGGTGCCGGGCGGACGCGCGAAGGTCTCTTCGAAGCGATGTCCGTCCCAATGCAGCGCCACCGCGCCATGGGCGCGCCAGACGCGGCGATCGATCAGCGTCGCAGCACACGGAAGCTGCGCAGCCCGCGCGCTCACCACCACCGCGGCGCGCCGGCAGTCCTCGCCGAAGGCCTCGATCTTGAGCACCATGGAGGCAAGCCGCCCGTCCTTGAGGTGGCCGATGCAGCCGATCGAATCGCAGGCAATGCCCGCAGCGAGGCTCGCATCCTTCGCATCGCGGCCGTCGCCGTCGGCCGCCAGCCATTCCTTGATCGTGAATGTGTCGCGGCCGTGCGCCAGCACTGCCAGGCGGCCGTCGGCGCCGCGAATCGCGGCGGCGCGGCCGTCGCCCGCCACCAGCACGTCGGGCTGCGGCGCGTTGAGCGCCCACAGGCCGGCCGCCAGCATCAGCGCGGCGCTGGCCAGGCGCAGCGGCGTGCGCAGCAGGCAGAGCAGCAGCAGGCCGCCTGTGGCGAGCAGCAGCGGCCCGGTGCCGAAGGCATGCACATGGCCGAGCGCGCCCGGCAGGTGCGTGACCCACACCGCCACGCCGACCATCCAGTCGATGCCCCGCCCCATCAGATGCCAGAACGGCGCGTCGAAGCCGAACGGCAGGGTCAGCACGCCGAGAATGCCCATCGGCATCACCCAGGCCGACACCACCGGCATGGCGGCGAGGTTGGCGAGCACGCCGTAGGGCGCCAAGCGGTGGAAATGAAAGGCTGCATAAGGCGTGGTGGAGGCCGTATTGATAGGCCGCCACCAGCGCCAGCGTCGCCGCGAACGACATCTGGAAGCTCGGATGCACGATCGACTCAGGAGCGATGAACAGCACGCCGAACGCGGCGATGGTGAGCGTGCGGAAGGTGAGCGCCGGCCGGTCGGCCATGACGCCGACCAGCACGATGGCGATCATGATGAAGGAGCGCTGCGTGGCGACGCCGGCGCCCGACAGCACCAGATAGAAGGCGGCGGCAAGCAGGGCGCCGGCCGCCGCCCACTTCTTGATCGGCCGGCGCACGGCGAGCGATGCGCTCAGCGCCAGCAAGGCGCGGATGAAGAAGAAGACGATGCCGGCCACCACCGCCATGTGGAAGCCGGAGATCGCCAGCACATGGGCGAGGCTCGACACATAGAAGGCGTTGCGCACCGGCGCCGAGATGGCGCTGCGTTTTCCGGTGATCAGCGCCGACGCGATCGAGCCGCGGTCGCCCGGCAGCACGGCATGGATGCGCGCATTGATCGCCTCGCGCAAGCCATCGACGGCGGCGGCGGCGCTGAGCCACAGGCCGGGCGCATGCGGCGGCTTATCGGCGGCGATCTTGCCCAGCACGAAGCCGGAGGCGCCGATCCGTTGGAAATACATGGCGCGCGCGAAGTCGTAGCCGCCGGGCCGCAAGGGCTGCAGCGGCGGCGCAAGATGCGCCTTGAAGGCGACGAAGCGCGCGACCGCGGGCGCGGTACCTTTGCGTACCGCGACGCGCACGCGTTCCGGTTTGACGCGCATGCGCGGCGCCTCGATACGGGCGACCCGCACCACGATGCGGTCGCTCCTGGCACGCTCCTCGCGCGTCTCGACGAAGCCTTCCACATGGGCGTTCCAGGTCGGATAGGCCAGCACCGGATGGGCGATGGCAATCGTCTTCAAGGTGGCGGTGGCGAAGCCGGCGGCCACGCCTGCGACGGCAAGCGCGAGCGGAAAGCCGAGCACGCTGCGGCGCGCGCGATAGGCGATTGCCGCTGCGGCAATTACGGCCGACACGGCCGCCCACCAGGCCGGCTCGCGCTGTGCCGTGAAATAGACGGCGATGCCGAAGCCGTAGGCCACCGCCAGCCAGGGCAGCAGCCGCCCGGGCGCGGCTTCGGCGACCGCCCATTGCGCCAGCAGCCGGGAAAGCCGATCGGCGGGGATGCTCAGCCAGTCGGGCAGCCGCGCTCCCGCCCGCCGCCGCGCCGCCTCAAGCCCGGCGGCCCAGGTTTTAG
>JARRNI010000254.1:0-7560 GCA_037385125.1 Pseudolabrys sp. | reverse complement strand
GTCCCACTGGCCGCCGGAGCGCTCGATCTGGAACGAGCGCTCGGAGACGTCGGTGGCCAGGAAATAGCCGGCGATGGCCGCCCGCGCGTTCTGCTGGGTGAGGTAGCGCGCGCGCTTGCCGATGACGATGCCGAGCTCGATCTCGTAGTCGAGCTTGGTCGAGTCGCGCGGGGTGATGGTGTCGTCGTTCGGCCCGCAGATGCAGGTCGAGGTCTTGGTGAAGATGATCGGCTCCTTCGGAACGGGAAGGCCCGCCTCCGCCGCGTGGTCGGAATAGTTCAGCCCGATGGCGAAGAAGTTCTGCACATTGCCGACGCAGGGGCCGAGGCGCGGGCGGCCGGCCACCGGCTTCATGCGCTTGAGGTTGGCCTTTTTGATCTTCTGCAGGCCGCCGGAGGCCAGCATGGCGCCGTCGATGTCTTTCACGATGCGGGAAAGATCGCGGATCTTGCCGTCCTCGGCGATGATGCCGGGCTTCTCGCGGCCGGGGGCGCCAAAGCGGACGAGCTTCATGGAAAGGTCTCCCTGGGCGTTGGCTTTTCTTGAAATGGGTCGGGCGGGTCGGCCGCCATATTGCGACAGCGGCCGGGCAGGGGCAAGCGCTGGGCCGGTCTTTCCCCGAGGGACAGGGGCCTGTAACGTCGCGCCATGCCCGCCCCCGTCACCCGCTCCGTCATCACCTGCCCGCAGTGCAGCACCGCCCGCGCCGAGGAGATGCCGCTTGACGCATGCCAGTTCTTCTATGTGTGCCCCGGCTGCGGCGCCCGGCTGAAGCCGAAGCCGGGCGACTGCTGCGTGTTCTGCTCCTACGGCTCGGTGCCCTGTCCGCCCAAGCAGACCGGCGGGGCCTGCTGCGGTTAACGATTGCTAACGCAATTGTGCGGTTTTCGACGATGACTTGCACGATCGGCTAAAAGGTCCGGCGTATGCTGGCGGCCACGGTCAAACGCATGGGCGGCAGGAGGTGCCCCATGGAAGAACGACGCAAGATCCAACGCCACCGCACCTACAAGCGCGGCTCCATCAGCTTCAACCGCGCCGGCGGCATCGACTGCCGCGTGCGCAACCTCTCTCCCCCGCCGGCGCTTGTCTCGAAGTGGCGAGCCAGCTCGGCATTCCCGACGACTTCGTGCTGGTGATCGACAGCGATCATCTCAAGCAGCCCTGCCACGTGATCTGGCGCACCGCGACCCGGCTGGGCGTGGAGTTTCGCGCGGCGTGAACATTGAGCGACGGGCATAGGCTTTTAAAACGCCCCGTTGAAGGTGCCGCCGTCGATCAAGAGGTTCTGGCCGGTGATGTAGCCGGCATGCGCGGAGCACAGAAACGCGCAGGCCGCGCCGAACTCGGCCGGCTGGCCAAAACGCTTGGCGGGGATGGTGGTTGCGCGCGCGGCAGCAGCCTCCGCGACGCTGATCCCCTTCTGCTCAGCCGTCCTTTTCAACACGCTTTGCAGCCGGTCGGTGTCGAAGGCGCCAGGCAGCATGTGGTTGATGGTGACGTTCTTGTCGGCCACCGTGCGGGCGACGCCGGCCAGGAACGCCGTGAGGCCGGCGCGCGCGCCCGACGACAAGTCGAGGCCGGCGAGCGGCATCTTCACCGAGCCGGAGGTGATGTTGACGATGCGCCCGAAGCCGCGCTCGCGCATCGGCTCGATCACCTTCTGGATGAGCTCGATCGCCACGATCATGTTGGCGATGACGCCGTCGATCATCTGCTGGCGGGTGAGTGCGCGGAAGTCGCGCATGGGCGGCCCGGCATTGTTGTTGATCAAGATATCGGGCTGCGGGCAGGCGGCGAGCAGCGCGTCCTGCCCTGCGGGCGTGGCGACGTCGGCTGCGACCGGAATGATGTTGGCGCCGGTCGCCTTGGCGATCTCGGCGGCGATCTGCTCCAGCCTGCCGGCGTCGCGGCCGTTGACCACCACGTCGCAGCCGGCTTCGGCGAGCGCGTGCGCGCAGGCCCTGCCGAGGCCGCGGCTGGAGGCGCAGACGATGGCCTTGCGGCCGGCGATTCCGAGATCCATGACGTATTCCTTCCCGTGTGACGTTTCTTTTGGCGCGCGAGTGTTAGGGCCGGGGCGGGGGGCGTCAAGGCGGGGCGCGGCTCGCGCGGGGCGCGGCGGTGGTTTACTTTCTTGGCGGCGCTCAAAGCTCGCTGCGCATGACAGCCTGTTCCCCTCCCCCTTGTGGGGAGGGGGTAGGGATGGGGGTCGCAGTTTGTGATGACGGCGGACAATGAAGACGATGAGCGCATCTGGGCGCGCACGGATCAGACGATGGCGCCGCAGCAGCGCCGATATTTGCGTCGCATGCGAAAAGCGCCGACCGAAATGGAGCGCAAGCTGTCGTGGCATCTGCGCCATCGCTTGCCCGTGAACGGCTCGCACTTCCGCAGGCAGGTTCAGATCGGGTCTTATATCGCGGATTTCGCGTGCCATCGGTTGAAGCTGGTCATCGAAATAGACGGCGGTCAGCATGGTGCGCGAATGACCCAAGATCAAAACCGCACAAGGCGTCTTGCAGCTGACGGTTATCGCGTTCTCCTCTTCTGGAATAACGACGTGCTTCTGAACATTGATGGCGTCCTGACGGGAATCCTGAGCGCCCTCACGACGACGCCCACCCCCGACCACTCCCCACAAGGGGGAGGGGAGACGAGAGTGCGACGCGGTTTTCCCGCCAGCGACGCTAGCCTTTCGCCAGGCCCTCTGTCGCCAAACCGTCGCGCAGCGTTGCTACCCGGATTTGGGGCGGGGCAATGTGATTCGCGATTTTGGGGGCCCGGACATGCTGCGCGACCAGACGCTGCGCGATCCCGACCGGCAGGAGATGGAGAAGGCTTATGCCCGGTGGGCGCCGGTCTATGACGCGCTGTGCGGACCGTTCTTTCTCAACGGCCGGCGAGCGGCGGCGGTGGCCGCGCGCGAGGTGGGCGGCAAGATCCTGGAGATCGGCGTCGGCACCGGCCTGTCGTTCGACGACTATGACGCGATCACCGAGATTACCGGCATCGACATGTCGGAGCCGATGATCGCGCGGGCGCGCGAGCGACTGTCGAGCGGGCGCTACCCGCATGTCAAGGAACTCAAGGTCATGGACGCGCAGGCCATGACTTTCCCGGACAGCACGTTCGACTGCGTGGTCGGGCAGTTCGTCATCACTCTGGTGGAGGACCCCGAGCGGGTGCTGTCGGAATGCGCGCGGGTGCTCAAGCCCGGCGGGCAGATCATCCTGGTCAATCATCTTTACTCGGAGAAAGGGCTGGCCGCCGCGGTCGAGCGCCTGCTGGCGCAGAAAGCGCGCAAGCTGGGCCTGCGGCCGGAATTTCCCTTCCAGCGGCTGGCCGCCTGGGCGCAAAGCCACGGCGGCGCCGAGCTGATCGACCGGCGACCCGTGAAGCCGTTCTTCACGCTGGTGCGCTTCCGGCGCGCCGCGCGGGCGGCGGCGTGAGTTCGAGCGCGTCATCCCTGTCACAAAACTGCAATGAAGGCCTCCTAATGACATGGCACATGAGCAAGAGCCTGGAGAAGGTCGCCGCGTGACGGAGCCCGCCACGAAGCGACACCGCGCGCTGTTCATTTCCGACGTGCATCTGGGAACGCGCGGCTGCCAGGCCGACAAGCTGCTCGACTTCCTTCGCTACCACGAAGCGGACACCGTCTATCTGGTCGGCGACATCGTCGACGGCTGGGCTCTACGCTCGTCCTGGTACTGGCCGCAGCCGCACAACGACGTGGTGCAGAAGCTGTTGCGGGCGGCGCGCAAAGGCGCGCGCATGATCTATGTGCCGGGCAATCACGATGAGTTCCTGCGCAGCTATTACGGCACCCATTTCGGCGGCATCGAAGTGGTGGAGCACATCGTGCACGAAGGTGCCGACGGCAAGCGCTACCTGGTGGTGCATGGCGACGTCTTCGACCTGGTGGTGACGCAGGCGCGCTGGCTGGCGCTGCTCGGCGACAAGGCCTACGACTTCGCGCTCACCGCCAACCGGGTGTTCAACGCCTTCCGCCGCATCTTCGGCGCGCCCTATTGGTCGCTGTCGAAATGGGCCAAGCACAAGGTGAAGAACGCGGTGAACTATATTGGCGCCTTCGAGAAGGCGCTGGCGACTGAAGCCGAGCGCCACAAGGCCGAGGGGGTGATCTGCGGCCACATTCACACACCCGCCATCCACGACGACTATGGCCTGCGCTACATCAACTGCGGCGACTGGGTGGAAAGCTGCACCGCGGTGGCGGAAGGCCACGACGGAGCGTTCGAGATCATCACCTGGACCGAAACCCGCGCGAAGCAGGCGCCGGCTGCGCTGGCCCCGCCACAGGCGGCGTGAGGCCATCCGTGCCGCATTTCGTACCCCGCTCGTCCCCGCGAAAGCGGCGACCCAGAGCGACAGACGCCGCGAATAAGCGGGCCCTGGATTCCAGCTTACGCGGGGATGAGCGGGAGAGAAAATGAAAATCCTCGTCGTCACCGACGCCTGGCACCCGCAGGTCAACGGCGTGGTGCGCACGCTCGGCCACATGGCGCGCGAGGCGCGCAAGCTCGGCGCCGCGATCGAGTTCCTGGCGCCCGGGGAATTCTTCACGCTGCCGATGCCGAGCTATCCGGAGATCCGCCTGGCGCTGCCGCCGCCCGGCGCGGTGGCGCGCCGGCTCGACGCGGTCAAGCCCGACGCCATCCATATCGCAACCGAGGGCCCGCTCGGCCACGCCATGCGCCGCCTCTGCATCAAGCGGCGGGGACCGTTCACCACCAGCTTCCACACCCGCTTTCCCGATTACGTGGCCGACCGGCTGCCGCTGCCGGCGCGCTGGACGCGGGCGCTGACCTGGGCCTGGCTGCGCCGCTTTCATGGCCCCGGCGCGGCGGTGCTGGCGGCGACGCCGACACTGGTCAAGGAGCTCGAATGCCGCGGCTTCCATGACGTCAAGCTGTGGCCGCGCGGGGTCGACGCGCAGTTGTTCCGGCCGCGCAGCGGCACGCCGCTCGATCTGCCGCGGCCGATCTTCCTGACCGTCGGGCGGCTGGCGGTGGAGAAGAACGTCGAGGCATTTCTCAAGCTCGATCTGCCGGGAAGCAAGCTGGTGGTAGGCGACGGGCCGGCGCGCGCGAGCCTCCAGCGGGACTTTCCCGACGCGGTGTTCGTCGGCGCCAAGCAGGGCGAGGAGCTGGCGCAAATCTACGCCGGCGCCGACGTGTTTGTGTTTCCGAGCCGCACCGACACGTTCGGGCTGGTGCTCTTGGAGGCACTGGCGAGCGGCGTGCCGGTGGCGGCTTATCCTGCGCCGGCACCGCGCGACGTGATCGGCAACGCGCCGGTGGGCGTGCTGGACGACGACCTGCGGCACGCCTGTCTGAAAGCGCTCGAATGCTCGCGCGAGGCAGCCCGCGCCTTCGCGCTCACCAAGACCTGGGAAGAGTGCGCGCGCATTTTCCTCACCCATGTGGCGGAGGGCAATCACGTGGTGCGCACGCGGCGCCCCTGGCTGCGCCGGCGCCGGCGGGTGATGGAGGCGAACGGAGAGGTCTTGGCGGGCCACGCCCGCAGGGGCGGCGGTATCGGCGGCGTGAGGACCGGCCCATAAGATCGTCCGGCCGCTGGCGGAGGAATCGCGCGCCGCAGCTGGACTGGGCTTACCGGATTGTCCTGCTTTCGCGGATGATGACAGCCCGGAAACGCGGCACTAGCGTTGTCTGCATGAACGCCTTCGACCAAACCATCCCGCCTACCGCCGCCGACATCGACACCGCCGCCGAGCGGCTCAAGGGCGTGGCGGTGCGCACGCCGCTGATCAATGCGCCGGTGCTGGATGAGCGGCTCGGCGCGCGCGTGTTCCTCAAGCTCGAGACCCTGCAGCGCACCGGCTCGTTCAAGTTCCGCGGCGCCTACAACAAAATCCTCTCGATCCCGGCGGACCGGCGTGCCGCCGGCGTGGTGGCCTATTCCAGCGGCAATCATGCGCAGGGCGTGGCGGCGGCGGCCAAGCTTTGCGGTATGCGCGCAACCATCGTGATGCCGGCCGATGCGCCGGCGGCCAAGCGTCGGCGCGCGCAAGCGCTGGGCGCCGAGATCGTGGCTTACGACCGCGACAGGGAAAGCCGCGAAACGATCGGAGAGCGTATCGCCAAAGAGCGCGGCGCCACGCTGGTGCCGCCCTATGACGATCCGCTCATCATCGCGGGGCAGGGCACCATGGGCAAGGAGATCGTCGAGGACCTGGGCGCGCTCGGGCTTGCGCCGGAGACCATGCTGATCGGAGTCTCCGGCGGTGGGCTGGCCGCCGGCATCGCGCTCGCCATCAAGGCAAAGGCGCCGGCGGCGCAAATCTATGCGGTGGAGCCGGAAGCCTTCGACGACACGTTGCGCTCGTTCGAGAGCGGAAAGCGCGAGCGCAATGCGCGCATGAGCGGCACCAGCTGCGACGCGCTGATGAGCCCGGCGCCGGGCGAACTGACAGTCCCGATCCGGCGCGCGCTGATCGGGCAGGGCTGCACGGTGAGCGACGCCGAAGTCGCCGCCGCGGTGCGTTACGCTTTCGAGGAACTGAAGCTGGTGGTGGAGCCGGGCGGGGCCGTGGGCCTCGCCGCGCTGCTGGCGGGCAAGCTGGACGTGACTGGTAAGGTGGTCGCGCTCGTGTTGTCGGGCGGTAATGTAGATGCGGCGTTGTTCGGCCGGTTGATCGCAAGTTGACGGTTATGCCCCGCGCATGCGGGGCATCAAGTACGCCGCAGCGTTTCTGCCAAACACTGAGACCACGGTTACTGGATCATCCGCTTGCGCGGATGATGACAGCGCAGCGTGCACCTCTCGCAGAAGGCGACTTGCTCTGCCAGATGACGGAGCAGCCTTTGGTGAAAGTCCGCATCCTCGGCAAGAGCGAAACGCGAGACTGCGAATGGCGCGGGACGCTGTTTGCCACCGGCAATAACGTCACCTTTGTCGGCGACATGACCCGACGCGGATTGACGAGCAAAATGGATGCCCGCATGGAGCGACCGGAAACTCGCAAGTTTGCATTCGGTCCGATTGCCCGTGTGATGGCGGATCGCGGCGCGTACGTGGCTGCTGGGCTGACGATTGCGCGGGCCTATTGCGCCGCCCGGGCGGGCGTCAAATGCATGCCGCTCGGCAGCTATGGTGGCTCGTCGCGGTTGGTGCGTGAGCCGCTGATTCGGCTTGGTCAACCCGATCCCGTGGTGAGTACGGAGCACACGCGGGCTAACGATCCTCGCCGGCTAGCGGTGCTTGGGCTATTCGGCCAATGGCGCGAGCACCTGAAGATTGGCGAGCCTTATACGGTCCCACAAATCATCGATTGCGCGCGGGAGACGCGGCAAAATCTCGTCATGCGGATCGGTGCGCCAGACTACCAGCTCGTGAGGCCGGAGTTCAGTGCGTTGCTGCTTGAGCGATGCCCGGCGCAGCGGGGCGGGATCGATGCCATGAAGGTGGGCAAGTGGTTCTCGCAGATGCAGATAAAGAGCCAGGTGCATAGTGACTATCGGCTTGAGGTCGCCAAGGCCGACAACAAGCACGGTAATCGCTGGATGCTGG
>JARRNI010000253.1:0-6505 GCA_037385125.1 Pseudolabrys sp. | reverse complement strand
CTTCCGATCGCTCATCCTCGCCGCGCATCGCATCCTCCCAACCCAAGGAATCACGCACATGCACGGAATCACATTCCACGCCCTTCGCAAAACGCCTTTTTCAGCATCCTGCTAGGCAGCGACAGTCGCCAGCGCGTCCCGCTCAGCTCCCCAAGCACGCCGCATTTGCTCGACTGTTTGGACGCGCTCATGGTGGAGTGGACCGCGGTACTTTTCGTGCATTGCGTTCCTTCACTCCGTACTGGCCCCTTTCGATCCCTCAAAGGCTTAATGGCCCTTTTTGGTCTCTTTTGACCGGTGGTAGTATTTAATGGAGAGATACGCGCAGATGCAGCGTGTTCACCACAGGGGAGGGTGACGACAATGAGGGGCGTCTTGGCTATGGCAGCGATCTTGTTCGCAACCTCGTTCGCGCTCGCAGGTGGTCATGGCTGTGGCAAATACGGGGAAATCCCATACATGCCACGCGCATTACGACAAGCGCACTAGGGCTTGCGTGTGCCTATTTTAGCTGCACACAGCGACGCGTCGGTTGCTGAGGCCCGCTAGGCCGCCTCCGTCATAAGCGCGGCATCAATCAGACGTTCTGGATCACGCTCGCCCTCTGCGGCGGTCTTGAGGATACGCTCGGCCAGCAGGGTCTTGCTCGTCATCGCTCGTTGCTGTGGCGGAAGGCAGGCCCAAGCGTCTTCGAGAGTTTCCCTCAGCAGCAAGACGGTATCGATGTCGAAGTGAGCAGGCTCCTTGGTCTCCACTGCTGGTCTCCCGAGCTTCCAAACTAGGTCTGGGAAACTTAGGTCGCGAATTGGACAACAGCTTGGCGAGTGGATGACGGTTTGCTTACGGTTGCGCAGCGCACACTAGCACATTGGTGTCACACTGACCTGTTCATTTCTGTGTCTTCTGGCCCGTCAGAAGGTTGCGTGGCGGCGGTATTGTGGCACCGTGCAGCGTAGAAAACACCTGTGCTGTAGCCTCTCGTTCGAGTACACAGGGTGAGTACACAAGACGAACGGCTCAACTGAAAAACTGTAAAGATTTCAATGGCTAATGGCCGCAGCCGCAAATCCTGCCACTCCGACCATTTCCTAGCAAAAATTGGCGCAGCTTCGGCCAGGACTTTCCTGCCCGACGCTCTCTCTCGCGGGATCGAGGAGCGGCTTGGCCGCTGCTGACCGCGGCGCGGAGGGTTCCACTCTTTAACTCCGCGCGACGCGATGCCGGGACACGGCGGTCCCGCGCTCACGTGGTGGCCCGCGTGCAGCGCCAGCGCCCGCCAACGTCTGCGGTTAGCGCTTCCTGCATTTTCGACCGATTTCAATCGCGCGACCTATGGGCAGATCCTTTGCGTTGCGCCGCATTGCGAAAGGGTCCCCGCGTCGCCCCGGCTTGATTGCCGGTGCGATTGCGCTCAGACTGTCCGGCCCAAAAGGATGCAAAAAATAATATTCTAGGGAGGCGACAATGAGGATCATTCACAAGCTCGCCGCAGCCGCCGTCGCTGCGGTGCTCATCGCTCCGGCCGCGCAGGCGGAGATCTTCGTGCGCATGGTATCGGGGCCCTCGGGGGGGTCGTGGTATCCGCTCGGCGCCAAGATCATGCAGGTCTTCCAGGACAACATCAAAGGCATCGCCACGTCGAACCAGCCGGGCGGCGGCATCTCCAACATCCTGGCGATCAACGGCGGCGATGCCCAGATCGGCTGGTCCTATGCCCACACGACCTTCAACGGCTACAAGGGCAAGGGCAAATTCAAGAAGGCGAACCGGAACGTCAGGTACTTCGCCACGCTTTATCCGGCCATGTTCCAGGTGGCGGTGCGTAAGGATTCGCCGATCAAGTCCTTCGAGGACATGAAGGCCGCCAATATCAGTCCCGGCAAGGCGAAATGGACCGGCACGGCATTCGCGGAGTCGATCCTGAAGTCCTTCGGCCTGAGCTTCGACAAGATCAAGCAGAACGGCGGCACGGTCTACCACGTGGACTACACCGAATCCGTGGCGCTGATGAAGGACAAGCACATTGACGTGTTCATGGCGGCGACCTCGATGCCGCAGGCGTCCTTCATCGAGCTCGAGCAGAGCCCCGGCATCCGTTTCATCGGCCTCAGCAAGAAGAAGCTCGATGAGATCATGGCGGCCAATCCCGGCTATATTCCGGGCGTTATGCCCAAGGGCGTCTACGAGAGTGTCGACCACGACATCCTGACGCTCGGCATCGTCACCGACATGGTGGTGAGCAAGGATCTGCCGGACGACCTAGTCTACAAGATGTGCAAGGTGTTCTGGGCCCACCACGACGACTTCACGCAGGTGAAGAAGATCTGGAACAAGGTCACGCTGAAGAATGCGCTTAAGGGCGCGGCCATTCCGGTCCATCCCGGCGCCAAGAAGTGTTACGCCGAGCTCGGCGTCAAGAGCTGACGGCTCGCCGTTGAGGAAACGCACAGGGATGCCGGTGATAAGCGCCGGCATCCATTCCATCGAATGCCTGGCTACATGTCTTGACCCGCCGCAATGGCGTTGCAGCGGCGGTCGGGATCGTGCTGTGGGAATTGCGCCGTGAGCGTTGAGTCGCCCGCACTGTCCTATCACGAACAGCACGAGCTCGGTTTCCTCGAGCGGCTGCTGCTGGGCAGGGTCCACGGTGCCGTCAAGGCGGTGCTGCTGGTCTGCACGATCATGTCGATCGCGCTGGCAGTGTTCCACCTTTACGTCGCGGCGTTCGGTACGCCGGAGGGACGGTCGTTCCGCTCCGTGCATCTGACCGTCATGCTGACGCTGGCGATCTTCATGTTTCCGCTGTTCCGCACGTCGATCCGCGACCCGATCGTCGTGCCCGGCGACCCGCGCAATTCGCTGCGGATGCTCGGCTTCGGCATCGACCTGGTACTGGTCGCGCTGGTGCTGTTCGTCGAAGTCTATACCATCTGGGACATCGAGGCGTTCCAGTTGCGCCTGGGCGACAAATACCCGCCGGACCTTATCGTCGGCGGAATCCTGATCGTGCTCGTGCTCGAAGGCACCCGCCGCGCGGTCGGCTGGGCCATGGTCTTCGTCACGAGCTTCTTCATCGTTCACACCCTTTTCGCGAAATATTTCTTCGGCTTCTTCTACGGACCGCCTGTGCGTTTTCCGAAGTTCATCGACAGCCTGTTCGTCGCCAGCGACGGCATCTTCGGTATCCCGCTGCACGTGGTCGCGACCTACATCGTGCTGTTCATCATCTTCGGCGCGGTGCTGATCCGCTCCGGCGCCGGGCGTTTCTTCATCGACCTGGCGGTGGCGCTGACGGGCCACCGCATGGGCGGGCCGGCCAAGGCGGCCGCGGTCGCGTCCGGCTTCATGGGCACGGTGTCGGGCTCGGCGGTCGCCAATGTGGTGACCACCGGCTCCTTCACGATTCCCTTGATGAAGAACATCGGCTACCGCCCCAAGTTCGCCGCCGCGGTCGAGGCCTGCGCCTCGTCGGGCGGCCAGATCACGCCGCCGATCATGGGCGCGGCCGCCTTCATCATGGCCGAGTTCCTGGAGGTGCCGTTCAGCGTCATCATCGTCGCCGCCGCGATACCGGCGTTCCTCTACTTCACCACCATCTATTTCATGGTGCATCTGGAGGCCGACAAGCACGACATCGGCGCCATTCCGCGCGAGCAGTTGCCGCGCTTGGGCGAAACGCTGGCCGGCGGCTGGCACCTGCTGATCGCGCTCGCGGTGCTGGTTTATTTCTTGCTCGTCGGCTACACGCCGATGAAGTCGGCGATCTGGGGGCTCGGCACGCTGTTCCTGCTGAGTTTCATCAACAAGGGCACGCGCATGAGCCCGGTCGACCTGCTGGCGGCGCTGGAGGCGGGCATCCGCGCCACCGTGCCGGTCACCATCGCCTGCGCCTGCGCCGGCCTCATCATCGGCTCGGTATTCGTGTCGGGCCTAGGCCTCAAGTTTACCCAGCAGGTGATCGAGATTTCCCACGGCAATCTGTTGGTGCTGCTGGCGCTGACCGGCGTCTCGGCGATCGTTTTGGGCATGGGCATCACCACCACCGCCGTCTACATTACCGTGGCGGCGCTGATCGTACCGGCGCTGATCAAGAGCGGCATCGTGCCGATTGCCGCCCACATGTTCGCCTTTTATTTCGGCGTGGTGTCGGCAATCACCCCGCCGGTGGCGCTCGCATCCTTCGCGGCCGCGGCCATCGCCAAGACGCCGCCGATGGCGACCGCGGTGGAGTCGACCCGCATCGGCATCGCCAAATACATCGTGCCGCTGGTCTTCGTTTACGACCCGTCGCTGCTGTTCGTCGGTCCGATCTGGCTGACGGTGGTCTCGACCGCGCTCGCCTTGGTCGGCTTGTGGGTGCTGTCGATCGGGCTCGAGGGCTGGTATCGCGGACCGATCAACCTCGCGCAGCGGGCAGCCGTGCTGGTGGCGGCGACGCTGATCCTGCTGCCGCCGCTCGACTCCATCGGGGAATTGCCGGGTTATGTCGCCGACGTCTCGGGCCTTGCGCTGGCAACCATCGTGCTCGCCCCGCGCATCATGAAGGCGCTAGCCGCGCAGGCGCAAAGGCAGGCCGCATGAGCAACATTTTCCTCGGCAAGCCGCTGCACTGGGTGATAATGGTCGTCATCGCCGCGGGCCTGTGGTATGCGGGCAGCCTGCGGCTGCATATCGTTCACTTCGATGCCTTCATCGTCGCGCTGCTGGCCGTCAGTGCGGCATGCGTGCTGATCGTTCTCTACGGTCCCGGGCGGGGCGAGCGCATCACCCGCGACGAGATCGTGCCCGACGAAACCGAGTTCGGCCACGCCGACGAGGGCCGGTCCGACTGACAGACAAGCCGATCGGAAATGTCACGTAAATCCAGCCAAGGCCTGCGCAGCCACCGCTGGCTCGGCGTCAACGACCTGCGCGCCTTCGGGCACCGCTCGCGCCTGCGCCAGGGCGGCTATGACGCGGCCGATTTCACCGGCAAGCCGGTAATCGGGATCCTCAATACGTGGAGCGACATCAATTTCTGCCACACGCATCTGCGCGCGCGCGCCGAGGACGTGAAGCGTGGCATCCTGCAGGCCGGCGGGTTTCCGATCGAACTACCGGCCATGTCGCTGTCGGAGCCGTTCGTGAAGCCCTCCACTATGCTCTATCGCAATCTGCTGGCGATGGAGGCGGAGGAACTGCTTCGCAGCCATCCGGTCGACGGCGCTGTGCTGATGGGCGGCTGCGACAAGACCACGCCCGGCCTGATCATGGGCGCCATCAGCATGGGAATTCCGGCGATCTACGTGCCGGCCGGGCCCATGCTGCGTGGCAACTGGCATGGCCAAGTGCTCGGCTCCGGCTCCGATGCCTGGAAATACTGGGACGAAAAGCGCGCCGGCCGCATCACGGAGGAGCAGTGGGCCGAGATCGAAAACGGCATCGCGCGCTCCTACGGCACCTGCATGGTGATGGGCACCGCCGCCACCATGATGGCGATCGCGGAAGCGCTGGGGATGACGCTGCCCGGCGCCTCGTCGATCCCTGCGGCCGATTCCGGCCATCCGCGCATGTGCACGCAGGCCGGCCGCCGCATCGTCGACATGGTGTGGGAGGACCTGACGCCGCAGAAGATCCTCACGCCGGGCGCCTTCGACAACGCCATCCGCGTGCACATGGCGATGGGCGGCTCGACCAACGCCATCATCCATGTGGTGGCGATGGCGCGGCGCGCGGGGCTTCCGATGGACATGCAGCGCTTCGACGACATCTCGCGCGAGATCCCGGTGCTCGCCAATATCCGCCCCTCCGGCGATCTGCTGATGGAGGATTTCTACTACGCCGGCGGCCTGCGCGCGCTGATGGCGGAGCTTGCGCACACGCTCGATCTTTCCTGCCTCACCGTCACCGGCAGGACCATGGGCGACAATATCGTCGGCGCGGAAATCTATAAGCCCGATGTCATCCGCCCTTTCAACAATCCGGTGTCGGCGGCAGAGGCGACCGCGGTGCTCACCGGCAATCTGGCGCCGAACGGCTGCGTGATGAAACCTTCGGCGGCCGAGCCCCGCCTGCTGCGCCACCGTGGCAAGGCGCTCGCCTTCGAGGACTACAACCACATGGCGCGCGAAGTGGAGCGCGCCGATCTCGACGTCACGCCCGACCATGTGCTGGTGCTGAAGAACGGCGGCCCCAAGGGCGGCCCCGGCATGCCGGAATGGGGGCAATTGCCGATCCCGACCAAGCTGCTCAAGCAGGGCGTCAAGGACATGCTGCGCATTTCTGACGCGCGCATGAGCGGCACCAGCTACGGCGCCTGCATTCTGCACGTGGCGCCGGAGAGCTTTGTCGGCGGGCCGCTTGCTTTCGTCGAGACCGGCGACGAGATCGAAGTCGACGTGCCGGCGCGCCGCATTCATCTGCACGTGAGCGACGAAGAGTTCGCCCGCCGCCGCGCCGCCTGGACGCCGCCGGCGCCCCGCTACCCGCGCGGCTACGGCGCGCTCTATTCGCAGCACATCGGCCA
>JARRNI010000252.1:0-7504 GCA_037385125.1 Pseudolabrys sp. | reverse complement strand
CGCGCGACCGGAATGACAGGAAGAAAAAGAGACACGGTCGCTGTCCGCCCGACCGGCGCGGCGGGCCGCGTCCATCGAGACCGAAATAATGCGCGTGGTCGGCGGACGCCTGCGCTCGCGTCCCATGGCCGGGCCGAAGTCGGACGCGGTTCGGCCGACCAGCGACCGCCTGCGCGAGGCGCTGTTCAATATTCTCGCCCATGCTTACGACGACCCGGTTGAAGGCGCGCGCGTGCTCGACCTATTCGCCGGCACCGGCGCGCTTGGCATCGAGGGGATCTCGCGCGGCGCGGTCTATGCGCTGTTCGTCGATAAGGGCGTCGAGGCGCGCGCGCTGCTGCGGCAGAACATCGAGGCGCTGGGGCTCGCCGGGGTCACCCGCATCTTCCGCCGCAATGCGACGAAGCTAGGACCCGCACATCCGCTCGAGCCGTTCGACCTGGTCTTTGCCGATCCGCCCTATGGCAAGGGGCTGGCGGAGAAGGCGCTTGCAAATGCGCGCGAAGGCGGCTGGCTGAAGCCGGGCGCCCTCGTTGTCGTCGAGGAAGCGGCTGATGCGGGCTTTGCCGCGCCGGAAGGATTCGAGGAATTGCAGCGGCGGCAATACGACGATACGGAATTTGTGTTTTTGCGTTCCCATTGACCGTCATCACTCGCGAAAGCGGGTGATCAAGTAAACACAGACCGTGCGAGGAACGAAAAACCGTGAGTACTGGATGCCCCACTTTCGCGGGGCATGACAGCAGAAAATAAACGACCGCTGAGACATCAGCGACGCCCGAATAATCTTTCAATATCCGTCAGCTTCAATTCCACATAAGTCGGCCGCCCATGATTGCACTGGCCGGAATTGGGCACCGCCTCCATTTCGCGTAGCAGCGCGTTCATCTCGTCGGGCTTGAGCCTTCGGCCGGCGCGCACCGAGCCGTGGCAGGCCATGGTGGCGGAGACATGCAGCAGGCGGCGCTCCAGCGGTAAAGAATCGTCCCCCTCGGCGCGCGCGCCGATCCGCGAAGCATCGGCCTCGTCGAGTTCGATGATCTCCGGGATCAGAAGGATCTGCCGCGAGACGCCCGAAGCCTCGATCGCCGCCTTCAGCCGCTCGTAGACAATGCGCTCGTGCGCGGCGTGCTGGTCGACGATAACCAGGCCATCGCGGGTCTGCGCCACGATATAGGTCTCGTGGATTTGCGCGCGGGCCGCGCCGAGCGGGCGCTCGATCAATTCGGTGGCCGGCTCGAAGCTGGCGACCGCGGCGTCGGCCGCCGGCTCGCCGACGTCGAAGGCCGCCTGCGTCGCTTCCGCCAGCCCGAGCGCCGCGCCGCCGCGCGATGGCGCATAGCCCGCCGGCCGCGCCGGCGAGCGCCGCCAATCGTAGCCGCCGCGTTGCGGCGCCGCACTGGGGCGGAACGCTGCAATGGTTGCGCCGCCGCCGGTCGAGGCGGCGCGGCCGCCCTCGCGCGCGAGCGCCTCCTTCAGCGCGCGCACGATCAGGGAGCGCACCAGCGCGCCGTCGCGGAAGCGCACCTCCGTCTTGGCGGGATGCACGTTGACGTCGACCTCGCGCGCATCGAGCGTCACGTTGAGCGCCACCACGGGATGGCGGTCGCGCGGCAGGTAGTCGGCGTAAGCGGCGCGCACCGCGCCGAACAGGAGCTTGTCGCGCACCGGGCGGCCGTTGACTAACAGATATTGCCCGAGCGAGTTGGCACGCGAGGCGGTCGGCAGGCCGGCGAAACCGGTCAAGCGCACGCCCTCCCGCTCGGCTTCCACCGCGAAGGCATTGGCGCGGAAGTCCTGGCCCAGCACGTCGCCGAGTCGCGCGAGATTGTCTGGCGCGGGGCCCCAGGTAACCGGCGCACGCTCCTCGCCGGCCAGCGTGAAGGCGATGTCGGGGCGGCTCATGGCCAGCCGCCGCACCACTTCGCGCACCGCTTCCGCCTCACTGCGGTCGGTTTTGAGGAATTTCAGGCGCGCCGGCGTGGCGTAGAACAGGTCGCGCACTTCGACCGTGGTGCCCTGGCCAAGCGCGGCCGGCTTCACCGACGATTTCACACCGGCATCGACGGAGATCGCCCAGGCGTGCGGCTCGGTCTTATGCCGCGTGGTGATGGTGAGCCGCGCCACCGCGCCGATCGAGGGCAGCGCCTCACCGCGGAAGCCGAGGGTGCGGATCGACAGGAGATCATCGCCGGCAAGCTTGGAGGTGG
Organism: Pseudolabrys sp.; assembly: GCA_037385125.1. Taxonomy (GTDB): domain Bacteria; phylum Pseudomonadota; class Alphaproteobacteria; order Rhizobiales; family Xanthobacteraceae; genus Pseudolabrys. Next base: position 5,294 of record JARRNI010000252.1, on the reverse strand, counting down.
CGTGGCGCTCCACCGCCAGTTCCAGATCGGCGCACGTCATGCCCTCACCGTCGTCGGTGACGCGGATGAGCCGGCGCCCGCCGCCGTCGGTCAAGACGTCGATGCGGCTCGCGCCGGCGTCGAGCGCATTCTCAATGAGCTCCTTGACCACGCTCGCTGGCCGCTCGACCACTTCGCCGGCGGCGATGCGATTGACGATTCGCTCGGTGAGCTGGCGGACGGGCATCTCTTTTCCTTCACCTCTCCCCGCATGCGGGGACAGGCAGAAGCGGCGATTCGGTTGCCCTGATTTTAGCCCCGCAAAGACGGCTCCGGCGAGGCTAACGACCGCCCTGCCCCCGCTATCCCAAGGCTAATCCAACCCCTTGCCGTTGCGCATTTTCTTGATCTCGGAGCGCCGGCGCTTGCCCTCCAGGCGCTGGCGCTTCTGCGCCTTCGGCACCTTGGTGGGGCGGCGCGGCCGGGGCCGCACCGCCGCCTGGCGGATGAGGTCGAACAGGCGCTCGCGCGCCTCGGCGCGGTTGCGGGTCTGGTCGCGGTGCGCCTGCGCCACGATGACGATGACGCCCTCCTTGGTCACCCGGCTGCCGGCCAGCCGCATCAGCCGGATGGCGACGTCATTGGGCAAGGAGGGCGAATGGCGTGCGTCGAAGCGCAACTGCACCGCACTCGACACCTTGTTGACGTTCTGCCCGCCCGGCCCGGAAGAACGCACGAAGCTTTCCTCCAACTCCGTTTCGTCGATCGAGATGGTGTCGGTGATGCGGGGCATGGGATATCCGGAAGCAGCTACGAACTCCATTCGTTCCCGCGCAAGCGGGAACCCAGGGCAGAATAGTACAGACGCCATTTTACGGCATTGGGCCCCCGCTTTTGCGGGGACGAACGGTGGAGAGGCCCGCGTCAGGACGTCAAATACTTCTTCGCCAGCACCTTGCCCTCTTCCACCGCCGGCTGGTCGAAAGCGTCGATGCCGAGAAGATGCGCGGCGATGATGGTCTCCAGCATGAAATGCATCAGCAGTTCGCCCAGGCTCGCTTCGTCCAGCACGGGTACATGAATGGTGCGCACCGGACAGCCGTTCTTGGCCAGCGTCTCCGCGGTGGCGCGGCCTTCCGCCGCCACCAGGTCGCCGATGGTCTTATCCGCGAAGCCGGGCTCGCCGGCGAGCTTTGCAAGCTCGCCGTCCATGCGCGGGCCCTCGCCGGCCGCATCAACGGTCACCACGGTGAACAGCTTGTCGCGCGGGCCCGCGATAAACAGCTGCACCTGGCTGTGCTGGTCAACCGGTCCGAGCGCCGCCAGCGGCGTAGTGCCCTTGCCGTCTTTGCCCAGGCTCTCCGCCCAGAGCTGCGCATACCAGTGCGTGAAGCGCTCGAGCCGGTCGCAATAGGCCATCAGCACGCTGATGTTCTTGCTCTCGGAGAGCGCAACGCCGAGCGCCGCGCCGACCGCAGCCGGCACTTGCGGAGGCGGCTTCTTGTCGAGCACCCGCAGCAGCGCGTTGGTGGCGCCCCGGCGGATGGCCTCGATGTCGAGGCCGAGCGCGGCCGCCGGCAGCAGGCCAACATTGGTGAGCGCCGAATAGCGCCCGCCCACGCCCGGATCGTGGTCGAGCATGGGCACCTGGTGCCGGCCGAGCAGCTCGCGCAGGCCGTTGCGCTTGCCGGGCTTCGCCGGCTCGCTGATGCCGAGCACCGCGTTGCGCGGGTCGAGCCCAGCCTGCTTGAGCGCGGAGAGCGCGGCGATGGCCTGCATCAGCGTCTCGGCGGTGCCGCCGGATTTGGAGATCGATACGAAGCGCGTGGTGGCGAGCGGCAGCTTGGCCAGCAGGCCGGCGTAGGAATGCGGGTCGAGGTTGTCGATGAAATGCACGCGCGGCGCTTCCGCCAAATCGCCCACGCCCGGCACCTTGTAGCCCGCGAGCTGCGCCAGCGTCTGCCCGCCGAGCGATGAGCCGCCGGTGCCGAGCATGACGATGTCGCTCGCGCCCTGCGCCAGTTTGGCCGCAGCGCCCCGGATTTCGCTCAGGTCGTCCTGCTTTTCCGGTAGCCGCAACAGGGGCAGCGTGCCTGCGGCATAGTGCTCGCGCAGGCGGTCGAGAGCGCCTTCGGTGCGCGCCAGGGCGCCGGCCAGCGCTGCCTCGGACAGGCCGTGCTTGCCGACGTTCTTTTCCAGCGCGCTGTCGATGGATTGGTTGAGGGGCATGGCGGGACTTTACGGACTGCCATCGTCCGCGCAAGCGGACGATCCAGTATCTATCGAAGAACGTATTTGAAACCGCCTACCCGATGGCAGGTTCCATGAATACTGGAGCCCCGCTTTCGCGGGGCATGACAGATCAGGAATGGCCGCCCGGTTCACTCCTTCGCCAGCCCCGACTTCAGGAGCCCGGAGCGCAGGCCCTTGGGCCGGCCGGCCACCGTCACCAGCAGGCCGCCGCCATAGAGACGCTTGGACACGCGCCTAGCGTCGGCGATGCTGACGCCGTCGATCATGGCATCGCGGCGCTGGATGTAGTCGATGCCGAGCTTGTCGAGCTGGATCTGCGTGAGTTGCGCGGCGATCTTGCTCGAGGTGTCGAGCGAGAGCGCGTAAGAGCCCTTGATGTAGTCCTTGGCGGCTGCCAACTCGTCGGCGGTCGGGCCATGCTCGGCCATGCGCTTGATCTCGTGCTCGATCACCTTGAGCGCATCGGCCGTGCGGTCGGACCGGGTCGCGGTGCCGCCGATCACCACGGCGGCGCGGCGGAACCAGACCAGATTGTCCGACACGCCGTAGGCGAGCCCGCGCTTCTCGCGCACTTCCTTGTAGAGACGCGAGGAGAAGCTGCCGCCGCCCAGGATGTGGTTGACGATATAGGCGGCAATGAAATCGGGATCGTGGCGGGCGATGCCCTGACCGCCGAAATTCACCACCGCCTGCGGCACGTCGACATTGATGACGATCTGGCGGCCGAGATTGGTCGGGCGCGCGGCGGGCACGGGGGTGAGCTTGCCGTGCTTGGGCAGGCTGCCGAAGGTGCGGTCGACGAGCTTGCCGGCCGTATCGGCGTCGATGTCGCCGACGATCGAGACGGTCAGCCCATCACGGGCGAACACGCGCTGCACGTAGCCGCGCATGTCTGCGACGGTGATGCGCGGCACGCTTTGCAGCGTGCCGTCGCTTTTGCGCCCATAGGGGTGGTTGGGAAAGGCGGTCCGCCACCAGCGCCGGCTGGCGAGATCGTTCGGGTTGGTGGTCTCGCGGCGCAGTTGGGCCAGCACTTGGCCGCGCACCCGCTCGACCGCATCGGGATCAAAGCGCGGCGCCGTCAGCGCCAGGTGCAGCAGATCGAAGGCCTCGTTGCGGTGGACACTGAGCGTGCGCAGCGAGCCGCGGAAATAGTCGCGGCCGACGTCGAAGCTGACCTCGATGGCGTGGTCTTCCAGGCGCTGATGATAGGCCTTGCTGTCGAGCTTGCCGGCGCCCTCGTCGAGCAGATCGGAGACGAGGCTGGCAGTGCCGGCCTTGTCGGCCTCGTCCTGGCTCGAGCCGCCGTGGAAAGCGTAGTTGAGCGCCACGAGCGGAACCGAGTGCTCGCGCACCAGCCAGGCATGGATGCCGGAGGGGCTGACGATCTTCTCAATCGTCATGGCCGAGGCCGCCGAGGCGCCGGCAATAAGCGCCAGCAGGGCGACCGCGATCGGGGTGATGAACCGCGTCATGTACGTTTCTCCGCCTGCGGGCTGGTGTCCTTGATAAGATAGCCGGTGACCGAGCGCCGCTTGTCGAGCCAGTGACGGGCGGCCTCCTGCACCCGCGCCGCGGTGACGGCCCGGATGCGGTCGGGCCAGTGCTCCACGTCGGCCACGGTCGCGCCGGTGGCTAGCGATTCGCCATACCACTGCGCCATGCTGCGCTGGCTGTCGTGGGCGTAGACGGCGGCGGCGATAAGCTTGGTCTTGCTGCGCTCGAGCTCCGCCGGCGTCACACCCTTGTCGATCACTTGCTTGATCACCGCGTCAGTGGCGGCTGCGAGCTGATGCGGCGTCACGCCGGGGCGCGGCGCGCCGTAGACGCTGAACTTCGCCATGTCGAACGCGGTGCTGTCGTACCAGGCGCCGGCGCCGACCGCGAGATGCTTGTCGACCACCAAGGTGTTGTACAGCCGGCTGTTGTTGCCCGAGCCCAGGATATGGGCGAGCACTTCGAGCGCCTCCGACTGGCCGGGCTTGCCGGTGTGGAATGAAGGCACCAGGTATTCGCGCTGCATGAGCGGCTGCTCGACGCGCGGATCGGCCAGCGTGAGCGAGCGCACCGCGACCGGCTTGGGCTCCTGCGGCCGATGGCGCGGCGGGATGCCATGCTTGCGCGGAATCTTGCCGTAGGTCTCTTCGGCGAGCTTGAGCGCCTGCTGCGGCTCGACGTCACCGGCGACCACGACGATGGCGTTGTTGGGCGCGTAGAAGCGGCGGTAGAAGCCGATGGCGTCGTTGCGCGAGAGGGTCTCCATCTCGGAACGCCAGCCGATCACCGGCCTGCCGTAAGGGCTGTTGAGGAACAGGGCGGCGTCGATCTGCTCGCCGAGGCGCGCGCGCGGATTGTTGCGCACGCGCATGTTCTGCTCCTCGAGGATGACATTGCGCTCGGGCAGCACGACCTGGTCGGTGAGCTGCAGGCCGGTCATGCGGTCGGCCTCGAACGCCATCACGGTCTTGAGCTTGGCGCTCGGCACGCGCTGATAGAAGGCGGTGTAGTCGTAGGAGGTGAAGGCATTCTCCTGGCCGCCGATGCGCGCGACCACCTGCGAGAACTGTCCGGCCGGATGCTTGGCGGTGCCCTTGAACATCAGGTGCTCGAGGAAGTGCGCCAGCCCCGACTTGCCCGGCGTCTCGTCGGCGGAGCCGACCTTGTACCAGATCATGTGGGTCACCACCGGCGCGCGGTGGTCGGGGATGACGACCAGCTCGAGGCCGTTGGCGAGGGTGTAGTCGGCGATGTTGCCGGCGGCCTTGTCGACGGCAGCAAACGCCGGCGCCGACAGCGCCACGGCCAGGACCACCGCGGCGGCCAGCGAAACCGTTCGTTTGAAGATCACGTTTGTTAAACCTTGCAGGTTCGGGGTTGATGCGCCCCCCGCGCACGCATGTCGCTAACACGCACGGACGCAACGGAAACAGTCGCCGTGACGATCACTGTTCAGGCTCGGACCGAGTGATATAATTGTTGTCGGCCTTGGGAGCCGGCGCCTTTCCGGTGCCATAGGGCTGATCGGGTGATGGCGTCTGGTAGCCGGGCGGCGGTTCGGTGAG
>JARRNI010000251.1:0-6526 GCA_037385125.1 Pseudolabrys sp. | reverse complement strand
TCGCCGGCCTTCTGGAACTCACCCTTGCGCTGTGCGATGGCCAGCTCGTTGCGGGCTTCGTCGAGCTGCTTCTTGAGCTCGGTCGCCGAGCCCAGCTTTTCGCGCTCCGATTTCCAACGGCTGGTGAGATCAGCCGATTGCTTCTCGAGACCTTTCAATTCGGTCTCAAGCTTTTGCAGGCGGTCCTTGGAGCCGGGATCGCTCTCCTTCTTGAGCGCTTCCTGCTCGATCTTCAGCCGCACGATCTCGCGGTCGATGGTGTCGAGCTCCTCCGGCTTGGAATCGACCTGCATCTTCAGCCGCGCCGCCGCCTCGTCGACGAGGTCGATGGCCTTGTCCGGCAGGAAACGGTCGGTGATGTAGCGGTTCGACAAAGTCGCGGCGGCGACGATCGCGCTATCGGCGACGCGGATGCCGTGGTGCTGCTCATACTTGTCTTTCAGCCCGCGCAGGATCGATATGGTGTCCTCGACCGTCGGCTCGGAGACGAACACCGGCTGGAAGCGCCGCGCCAGCGCCGCGTCCTTCTCGACGTGCTTCTTGTATTCGTCGAGGGTGGTAGCGCCAATGCAATGCAATTCGCCACGCGCCAGCGCCGGCTTCAACAGGTTGGAGGCATCCATGGCGCCGTCGGCCTTGCCGGCGCCGACCAGCGTATGCATCTCGTCGATGAACAGGATGATACCGCCTTCGGCCGCGGTCACTTCCTGCAGCACCGCCTTCAGCCGCTCCTCGAACTCGCCGCGATATTTTGCACCGGCGATGAGCGCGCCCATGTCGAGCGCGAGCAGCTTCTTGTCCTGCAGGCTTTCCGGCACGTCGCCGTTGACGATACGCTGGGCCAAGCCTTCGACGATCGCCGTCTTGCCGACGCCGGGCTCGCCGATCAGCACCGGATTGTTCTTGGTCCGGCGCGACAGCACTTGAATGGTACGGCGGATTTCCTCGTCGCGGCCGATGACCGGATCGATCTTGCCGTCGCGCGCGGCCTGCGTGAGATCGCGCGCGTATTTCTTGAGCGCGTCATAGGCGTTCTCGGCCGACGCGGAATCCGCGGTGCGGCCCTTGCGCAGCGCCTCGATAGCGGTGTTCAAATTCTGCGGCGTGATGCCGGCGGCCTTCAAGATCTTGCCGGCCTCGCAGTCCTTCTCGATCGCTAGCGCCAGCAACAGACGCTCGACCGTCACGAAGCTGTCGCCCGCTTTCTCGCCGGCCTTCTCGGCGGCGTCGAACACGCGCGCCAAAGCGGGATCCAGATAAATCTGGCCGGCGCCGCCGCCCGAAACGCTGGGGCGCTTGGCGAGCGCGGCCTCGACCTGCTGCAGGGCCTGGCGCGAGTTGCCGCCGGAGCGGTCGATCAGCCCCGCCGCTAGCCCTTCCGGGTCGTCGAGCAGGACCTTTAACAGATGTTCGGGGGCGAATTGCTGGTGGCCCTCGCGCACGGCCAGCGACTGGGCGGACTGCACGAAACCGCGTGCGCGGTCGGTGTATTTCTCGAAATTCATTTATCTACTCCCTCGGCCCATTATGGCACCGGACGTCTTTGCAGCATGATCCAGTCCGAAAACCGGTTCCCACTTTTCGGGATCATGCTCTGGCGGGCCCCGTAGGCAGCCCGCCCCAGGGGATATATTGGGTTCCGTTTGGCAGTTTGAAGACCCAGCCGAGTTGATATAGGTCAGCTTCCAGGCCCCGTTGGCCCTGGAAAACCGCATGACCGAGCAGCCTACCGTCGCATCTCTCTACCGCTACCCGGTCAAAGGCCTGTCGCCGCAGGCCCTGCCGCGGGCCCGGCTGGAACCCGGCCAGACCCTGCCGGCCGACCGGCTCTACGCCATCGAGAACGGCCCGAGCGGCTTCGACTCGGCGCACCCCGCCCATTTCCCCAAGCAGCGCTTCCTGATGCTGATGCGCAACGAGCGGCTGGCTGCCTTGCGCACCGATTACGACGGAGCCAGCCACAGGTTGATCATCCATAGGGACGGCACGGAGGCCGCCCGCGGCGACCTGCGCACGGCGGAAGGCCACGCCGCGATCGAAGCCTTCTTCGCCGGCTACTGTGCCGACGAATTGCGCGGGCGACCCAAGGTACTGTACGCGGAAGGCCACAGCTTTTCGGACGTGGCCAAGAAGGTGGTGTCGATCAGCAATCTCGCCTCGGTCGCGGCCGTCGAGACCGCCGCCGGTGCGCCGGTCGATCCCTTGCGCTTCCGCGGCAATCTCTATATCTCGGGCTGGCCGGCCTGGCACGAGTTCGGTCTCATTGGCCAAGAGCTGAAGGTCGGTAACGATGTGCGGCTGAAGGTCGTCAAACGCATCATGCGTTGCGCGGCCACAAACGTCGACCCGGCGACCGGCATCCGGGACCTGACCATCCCCAAGACCCTGCAGAAGACATTCGGTCACGCCGACTGCGGCGTCTATGCCGAGGTGGTGACGGGCGGCGAAGTGGCGCTGGGCGACCGCGTGGTCGAAGCGTAAGCGCCGCGCCTCTTACGGCCGCCCTTCAGCGCTGGTTCTCGGCCAGTTGCCCTCGCGCCACGGACGCAACGCGCAAAAACAAACGCGCCCCGCTTTCGCAAGCGAGGCGCGTCGAGATTGAACACGTCAAAGGCGCGAGAGCGTTACGGCACCACGTAAGCCGCAATGCGGCTGCGCGGATAGACCGACTCGGCAACCGTGTGATTGTGGTTGCCGGAGACGATGATCGGATTGCCGTTGGCGTCGATGCCGCTGACTACGCCGACATGGCCGCCACCGCGGCGCCGCATCACGGCGATGGCGCCGACCTGCGGGCCGGACACGCGGTGGCCATAGTGCAGATAGCCGAGGGCGAGATTGCCGCCGCCCTTATGGCCGGTGTCGCGCAGCACCTTGTCCATGAAGGCGCCGCACCACAGGCTCGGGCGCCCGGTCGGATTGGTGCCGAGATAGCGGCGCGCGTCGGCAACCAGCGCATTGGAAGTGAAGCCGCCAGTGACGGCGTGGGCGTGCCGGCCCGCCGCGCGTGCCCGCGTCGGCGCGTGGCGCGCATGGGACGCCTGTGCGCGCAGAAACGGGTAGCGCATGTCGCGGTCGGCGCCGGTCGCATGGGCGACCGGGCCGGCAACATGCCGATGGGTGGCGTGGTGGCGCGGCCGCGCCATGGTAGCGCCGCCGACCAGCGTCAGCACTGCCGAACACACCGCCAAGGTCGCCCGTGTTTTCCCGACTTTCATTAGGATCTGTCCTTTTTCGTTGAAGCAACGCCTCCGATTCCGGACAGAATCAGAAGCGATCGAACGGACTAGACGCCGGTCCAGCATGGCGATTTCGTGATGAATCGGGTGCCCGGGCGCTAATGCATAGCCGGTATACGCTAGCAATACGCGCATCGAAGAAATGAGGCGCTCCGGTATATTGTTATTACTTTCGTATACTAAAAATATACATGGATTGCATGGTTATTTCTCAATAACCAAGTTATTGTGCAGTTGCAACAAAGTTAATTTGCAGTGCAGCAATACGGCTGCCGCGGCCAATACCCGCTCAATCCTTGCGGCTGAGCAGAAACACCGCCTGTTCGCCGAACAGGTTCCAGAACCACCAGGGCGCGTTCAGCCGCAGCGGGTGGCCCCAGGCGTTGAGCGCGACCGCCTTCTCGATCTGCACGCCGACCTCGGTGCATAGCTGCACGAAGTCCTTGATGGTGCAATGATGGATGTTGGGCGTGTCCCACCAGCTATACGGCAGCATGGCGGTGTGCGGCATGTGGCCGGCGAACAACAGCTGCAGCCGCACCTGCCAGTGCCCGAAATTGGGAAACGAGACGATGGCGCGGCGGCCGATACGCAGCATGTGCTCGAGCACCTCGCGCGGGTGGCGGGTGGCCTGCAGGGTCTGCGACAGGATCACGTAGTCGAATGCGTCGTCCGGATAGTCGGCCAGATCGGTGTCGGCGTCGCCCTGAATTACCGCCAGGCCTTTGGCGACTCCTTCATTCACGCCCTCGCGCGACAGTTCGATGCCGCGCCCGTCGACGCCGCGCGTCTCGCCGAGGAGACGCAGCAGTTCGCCGTCGCCGCAGCCGACGTCGAGCACCTTGGCGCCGGGCTCCACCATCTCGGCCACCACCACCAGGTCAACGCGGGCGCCTCCATTGGTGCGCGCGATATTGGGTAGTGTGAGGTTGGGATCGCGCCGGCTCAACATGATCACTTCCCGCCGTTTACCGGCAGCCCGCGCGCCTTGCAGGCGCCGTCGAGGAAGCCGCGCACAATGTCGAGCAGCTCCGGCTCGTCGAGCAGGAAGGCGTCGTGGCCCTTGTCGGTGACGATCTCCGCAAAAGACACTCGCGCACCGGCAGCATTGAGCGCATGCACGATGGCGCGCGATTCGACCGTCGGAAACAGCCAGTCGGAGGTGAAAGAGACCACGCAGAAGCGCGTCGGCGTATTCTTGAAGGCGAGCGCCACCTTGCCGTCGTGGTCCGCCGCCAGATCGAAATAATCCATGGCGCGGGTGAGATAAAGATAGGAATTGGCGTCGAAGCGCTCCACGAAGGACGAGCCCTGATGGCGCAGATAGGATTCCACCTCGAAGTCGGCGTCGAACGAGAAGGTCGGGTTCTCGCGGTCCTGGAATTTGCGGCCAAACTTGCGGTGCAGCGCCGCGTCGGAGAGATAGGTGATGTGCGCGCCCATGCGCGCCACCGCCAGGCCGCGGCGCGGATTGGCACCTTCCAGGAGATAGCGGCCGCCGCGCCATTCGGGATCGGCCATGATCGCCTGGCGGCCCACCTCATGAAAGGCGATGTTCTGCGCCGAATGGCGCGTGGCGCAGGCGATCGGCAGCGCGGAGAATACGCGCTCCGGATAAGACGCGGCCCATTGCAGCACCTGCATGCCGCCCATCGAACCGCCCGCTACTGAGAACAGTGTCTCGATGCCGAGATGATCGAGCAGCATGGCCTGCGCGCGCACCATGTCGCGAATTGTGACCACGGGAAAATCGAGGCCCCAGGGCTTAGCCGTAGCCGGGTCGGTCGAGGCGGGGCCGGTGGTGCCCAGACAGCCGCCCACCACGTTGGGGCAGATCACGAAATAGCGCGCTGTATCGATGGGCTTGCCGGGGCCGACCATGGTCTCCCACCAGCCTGGCTTGCCGGTGACCGGATTACGGCTCGCCGCATGATGGTCGCCGGTGAGCGCGTGGCAGACCAGTATCGCGTTCGAGCGCTCGGCGTTAAGCGTGCCGTAGGTCTTGTAGGCGATCTGGAACGGCGAGAGCTCAACGCCGGCATCGAGCGTGAGCGGCTTGTCGGTCTCGAAACGGGCAACAAGAGAGTCACGTGGGTTATCCGCTTCATGCGGGGCGCCCGGCGTCGCGCGCGCAATGCTTTCCGTTACTTCGGCCATTCACCTCAAGCGCTCCCGGCGCGCCAATTGACGCGGAAGTATAGCACCTTCCGGTCGCGGGCGTTTAGGTGGAGGGGGGCTGCCTGTCAACCTGACCGGATTCCGGCCCAATTTGATTTCAAGGCTTAGGCCTCCTAGAACGCTGGTCCCGGACGCGAAAGCCGTGCTGCGCCCGGGACCGAGGCTCGACGTATGGCAAAAACACCCGAAAAGCCCGCGCTGGAAGATCTGCGCAAGGAAATTGACCGCATCGACGAGGCGGTGCACCAACTTTTGATCGAGCGCAGCGAGATCATCGACCGGCTGATCGCGGTCAAGCGCAGCCAGAAGACCGGCTCCGCCTTCCGTCCGGCGCGCGAGGCCGAGATGATGCGCCGGCTGGTTAAGCGTCACAAAGGCATCCTGCCGCTCGATACCGTCGAAAGCATCTGGCGCGTGATCATCGCGACGTTCACCTATGTGCAGGCGCCGTTCTCGCTGCATGCCGACCTGTCGGCGGGCGACGCCTTGATGCGGGATTCCGCCCGCTTCCATTTCGGCTTCACCGTTCCCTTCGTCGGCCACATGGGCGCGTCCGGCGTGGTCGCGGCGGTGTCGGACTCCAAAGGCGATCTCGGCCTGGTGCCGGCGTTCGCCGTGCCGGGGGCCGGCGCTTGGTGGAGCGCGCTCGAATTCGACGCCGCGCCCAAGATCATCGCCCGCCTGCCCTTCGTCGAGCGCGCGGACCACCCGGCCGCACTGCCGGTGTTCGTGATCTCACGGGTAGCGCCCGACGCCATGGCGACCGAGGCCGCGGTATGGAGCGTGCGGGTGTCGGGCTGGGGCGCGGCGGCGGCCGAGGCGCTGCAGATGCTGGCCAATTTCATCGCCGTGCCCGACCGCGCCTTCGACGGTGCCGCCCTCTTGGTGACGCTGCCGCAGGGCGTCAGCCTCGACGCCGTCGGCGAGGCGCTGGTCGAGGCCGGCGCCACGATACGCTCCTCGGCCCTCGTCGGCAGCCACGCAACCCGCTATACGGTTGCCGCCGAGAAGGCTTAAACCCTCAACATGCGTTGTAGGTGATCCCCTCCCCATCCCTCCCCTTTTCAAGGGGAGGGAGAACGTCCGGCACGGTCATCCTCCCCCTGAAA
>JARRNI010000250.1:1247-7786 GCA_037385125.1 Pseudolabrys sp. | reverse complement strand
CGGCCGCTCGCCCAGCTCCTTGGGCATGAACGACCATTTGAGGCCGGTGGGAAAGCCAGCGCCGCCGCGTCCGCGCAGGCCGGAGGTCTTCACCTCGTTGACGATCTCCTCGCGGCCCTTTTCCAGGATCGCTTTGGTGCCATCCCAGGCGCCGCGCGCCCGCGCGCCTTTGAGGCCCCAGTCGTGCAGGCCATAGAGATTGGTGAAGATGCGATCCTTGTCGGCGAGCATGGCTTCAGGCCGGTCTCGGTTTCTCTTTGTCCTGCGCCGGCGGGGTCGGCCCGCCGGAGCGGAAATTGGCGGCGGTGCCCGGCTTCTTCGCGCTGCCGTTCTTTGGCTCGCGCGGCGTGTCCGTCTTGCCTGGGCTTTCGTAGAGAGAGCGCGCGGTCAGCGTGATCGGGCCACCGACCGGCGCCGACAATTGCCGCTCGATCTGCGGGCCCGGCGGCGGCGTCTTGCCGGCGGCGAGCGCATCGAGGATTTTGCCGAAGCGATCGCCGTCGAGATCCTCATAGTAATCGCTGTTGATCTGGACCATGGGCGCGTTCACGCAGGCGCCGAGGCACTCGACCTCGACCCAGGAGAACTTGCCGTCTTCGGTCACCTCCATCTGGTCGCCGATGCGCTTGCGGCAGATCTTTTCCAGATCGTCGGCGCCGCGCAGCCGGCATGGGGTGGTGCCGCAAAGCTGCACGTGGAATTTGCCGACCGGGATCAGGTTGAACATGGTGTAGAAGGTGGCAACCTCGAGCGCGCGGATATGCGCCAGCCCAAGGAAATCCGCGACATGACGGATGGCCACCTCTGGCAGCCAGCCGCCGCATTGATCCTGCGCCCGCCACAACAGCGAGATGATCGCGGAGGCATGGCGGCCTTCCGGATATTTCGCGATCTCCTTCTGCGCCCAGGCGAGGTTTTCCTTGTTGAAGGAGAATTCCTTCGGCTGAACTTCGGGCGGGGCGAGCCGGCGGACGCTCATCGGTCCACCTCGCCGAAGACGATATCGATAGAGCCGAGGATGGCAGACACGTCCGCCAGCATGTGGCCGCGCGTCAGGAAATCCATGGCACTCAGATGCGCGAAGCCGGGCGCACGGATCTTGCACTTGTAGGGCTTGTTGCTGCCGTCACTGACCAGATAGACGCCGAACTCGCCCTTGGGCGCCTCCACCGCGGCGTAGACCTCGCCGGCCGGCAAGTGATAGCCCTCAGTGTAGAGCTTGAAATGATGGATGAGCGCTTCCATCGAGCGCTTCATCTCGGGCCGGCGCGGCGACACGATCTTGTGGTCCTCGAGCATCACCGGCCCCTGCCCTTGCGGCTCGCGCAGCTTGGCGATGCACTGCTTCATGATGGCGGTGGACTGCCGCATCTCCTCCATGCGGATGAGATAGCGGTCGTAGCAGTCGCCGTTCTTGCCGACCGGAATGTCGAACTTCATCTCGGAATAGCACTCGTAGGGCTGCGCCCGGCGCAGGTCCCAGGCCGCGCCCGAGCCGCGAACCATCACGCCGGAGAAGCCCCAGTTCCAGGCGTCCTCCAGCTTGACCATCCCGATGTCGACATTGCGCTGCTTGAAGATGCGGTTGCCGGTGAGCAGCCCGTCGAGGTCGTCGAGCACCTTGAGGAAGGGATCGCAGAAGGCCTCGATGTCGTCGATCAGCTTCTCCGGCAGGTCCTGGTGCACGCCGCCGGGGCGGAAGTAGGTGGCGTGCATGCGCGCGCCGGAAGCGCGCTCGTAGAACACCATCAGCTTCTCGCGCTCCTCGAAGCCCCACAGCGGCGGGGTGAGCGCGCCGACGTCCATGGCCTGGGTGGTGACGTTGAGCAGATGCGACAGAAGCCGCCCGATCTCGGCATAGAGCACACGGATCAGCTGCGCGCGCCGCGGCACCGTGATGTCGAGCAGCTTCTCCACCGCCAGGCAGAAGGCATGTTCCTGGTTCATCGGCGCGACATAGTCGAGCCGGTCGAAATAGCCGATCGCCTGCAGATAGGTCTTGTGCTCGATCAGCTTTTCGGTGCCGCGGTGCAACAGACCGATATGCGGATCGACGCGCTCGACCACCTCGCCGTCGAGCTCCAGCACCAGGCGCAGCACGCCGTGCGCCGCCGGGTGCTGCGGCCCGAAATTCATGGTGAAGTTGCGTACGGCGGTCTCGGCCATGTCAGATCACCGCCTCCGCGGCAGCCTTCGCCTTATCAGCCACCTTGGCATTGAACTGGTCCCAGCGCACGACCACGCGCTCGTGCTGGCCCTCGCCGATCAAGTCCAGGCCGTCATGGGCGTGCACGTCGAAGATCACCTTGCGCCCGCGCACCTCGGCCACCTCCACGTCGACGGTGACGGTGAGGCCGGGTGGCGTCGCCGCTGTGTGGCTCACGTTCACATGGGTGCCGACCGAGCCCTCGCCAGCGTCAAGATACTGGTTGAGCAGCTGCACGCAGGCCCATTCCATCAGGATGATCATGAAGCCGGTAGCGAACACCTTGGGCATCGCCGCGATCTCCGGCGATTCCGGATAGGTGAACGGCACCGTTTTATTTTCCGGCACCGTGTAGGAAAACTTGTGCTTCAGTCCGGCACCGAAAGTCGGCTTCATGAGGAGGCCTTCTTCTCGGGCTCGCCGGTCAGCTTGTTCGCCGCCCCCGGCGCTACTTTCTCGTCGCCCGGCAGCACGTATTCGGTGCCCTCCCAGGGCGACATGAAGTCGAAAGAACGGAATTCCTGATTCAGCTTCACCTTGTCGTACATCACCCGCTTTTCCTGGTCGTCCCAGCGCACCTCGACAAAGCCGGTAAGCGGGAAGTCCTTGCGCAGCGGATGGCCCTCGAAGCCGTAGTCGGTGAGGATGCGGCGCATGTCGGGATGGCCCGTGAACAGTACGCCGTAGAGGTCGTAGACCTCGCGCTCGAACCAGTCGGCGCCGCGAAAGACCTCGACGACGGAGGCGATGGGCGTGGCCTCATCGGTCGCGATCTTCACGCGCACCCGCGCGTTCATGCGAGGCGCCAACAGGTGATAGACCACGTCGAAGCGTTGCTCGCGCGCGGGCCAGTCGATGGCGGTGATGTCGATGAGACAGAGGAATTGGCAGGCCGGATCGTCGTGTAGGAACGTCAACACCTTGACGATGTCGGCGGCCTGCGCGTGCAGGGTCAATTCACCACGCGCGATCGCGTAGCCGGTGATCGATTCCGGCAGCGCGTTCTTGGTGGTCTGGCCGATGCGTTCGAGGGTTTCGTCCATGGCCGGCCCCTCAGCGCTCGATCGTTCCGGTGCGGCGGATCTTCTTCTGCAGCAGCATGACGCCGTAGAGCAGCGCCTCCGCCGTGGGCGGACAGCCGGGCACGTAGATGTCGACCGGCACAATGCGGTCGCAGCCGCGCACGACCGAGTAAGAATAATGATAGTAGCCGCCGCCGTTGGCGCAGGAGCCCATGGAGATGACGTAGCGCGGCTCCGGCATTTGGTCGTAGACCTTACGCAGCGCGGGCGCCATCTTGTTGGTCAGGGTGCCGGCGACGATCATCACGTCGGACTGGCGGGGCGATGCGCGGGGGGCGAAGCCGAAGCGTTCGGCGTCGTAGCGCGGCATCGACATCTGCATCATCTCGACCGCGCAGCAGGCGAGCCCGAAAGTCATCCACATGAGCGACCCGGTGCGCGCCCAGGTGATCAGTTCGTCGGCGGCGGTGACCAGGAAGCCCTTGTCGGACAGCTCGGTATTGACGTCCCTGAAGAAGGCGTCGTCGGCGCCGGCCGCCTGGCCGGTGCGCGGGTCGATGATACCGGTGGCTTCGGGTGCGATCAGCGTCATGGGCCCATCAATCCCATTCCAGCGCCCCCTTCCGCCACTCATATATGAAGCCGACGGTGAGAACGCCAAGGAACACCATCATGGCCCAGAAGCCGTAGTGGCCGATCTCACGGAACGCCACGGCCCAGGGGAACAGGAAACTCACCTCCAGGTCGAAGATGATGAACAAGATGGCGACCAGGTAGAAGCGCACGTCGAACTTCATGCGCGCGTCGTCGAAAGCATTGAATCCGCACTCATAGGCGGACAGCTTCTCCGGATCGGGCTGCTTATAGGCCACCACGAAGGGAGCGATCAGCAGCGCCAAGCCGATGACCAGCGCGACCGCAACGAAAATAACCAGGGGCAGATAATCCAAAAGCAATGCGTGCATCGGCGACCTCCGCGCCCTACCCGGATTTACGCCCGTCCCGGACTGCTCGGCGGCCCGAACCGGCGCCGCACCCCGCACAAAACGCGCTTGCCGCGATGGAAATGCCGTATGGACGGGAGCGCTCGAGCCTTAGCGCAGCGCACAAAGCCGCGCAAGCCGCCAATCCGCGGCGTCCACGGGCGTGAATTCGCCCCTTATGAACCATGCCACAATTGACAGCGGGGCGAGCCGCCCGAGATAGTCGCCGCCGGCGCGGGGTGCCCGCCGCCCCCTTCCGAGGATTCCACGGAACGAGACGGGTCGAGCGATGGACGAGATCACCAAGCCTGCCACGGCTTCCCTCAAGGGCGAGGAGCATTGGGCCAGCAAGGACGGCGGCGTGAAGCTGTTCCTGTGGGAGAAATGCGCCGGCGACCCGGCCAAGGCGCGCGGCACGATTCTGTTCGTGCACGGCTCTTCCATGGCGGGAACCCCGACATTCGATTTGGCTGTGCCGGGGCGGCCGGATTCTTCCGCCATGGATCATTTCGCCAGGCTCGGCTTCGACTGCTGGTCGGTGGACATGGAGGGCTATGGCCGCTCCACCAAGGACCGTGACAACAACGCCCCCATCGCCCAAGGCGCCGACGACTGCTACGCCGCCGCGCAGGAAATCCAGAAGCTACGGGGCAAACGGCCGCTCCTGGTCTACGGCATTTCGTCGGGCGCGCTGCGGGCGGCGCTGTTCGCGGAGCGCCATCCGGAGCTGGTGGCGCGGCTGGCGCTCGACGCCATGGTGTGGACCGGCGAAGGCTCGCCCACGCTGGAGCAGCGGCGCAAGAAGCTGCCCGAGTTCATGGCCAAGAACCGGCGGCCGATCGACAAGGCCTTCATGCATTCGATCTTTGACCGCGACCATCCCGGCACCGCCGAGGAAAGCGTGATCGACGCCTTTGCCGACGCCGTCTGCGCGCTCGATTCCTCGGTGCCGACCGGCACCTATGTCGACATGTGCGCCAGGCTGCCGGTGGTCGATCCGGAGAAGATCACGGTGCCGACGCTGATCATGCGCGGGCAATGGGATGGCATCGCATCCATGGAGGACCTACTCGCCTTCTTCGCCAAGCTGCCCAACCCCGACAAGCACTTTGCCGTGATGCCGGGCATCTCGCACGCCAGCTTTCAGCAGAAGAACTACGCGCTGGTCTATCACATCCTGGCCAGCTTCTTCACGCAGCCCGAGCCGATCTATCGAGGGTGAGCCCCCGTGTTCACGGTCACCAAGGACAAGGCCCTCCTCACCACCACGACCGGCGCGCTGCCGCGCCCGAGCTGGTACACCGAGAACCTGCGCGGCCTTCCGCTCTCACAAGGCTTCTCGCGGCTCGCCTATCGCCAGCAGCATTTCGATTGCCTGGCCTGCCATGTCGCCGCCCAGCACCGCGCCGGTATCGATATCTTCGTCGACGGCGACACGCGGCTCGACGACGACGTCGCCGGCCGCGCCTGGGTCTCCTACGTGACCGAGCGGCTGAACGGCATCGGCGCGCCGCGCGTCGAGGTGCCGCCGGCCGGCTTCATGAAGGACAAGGGGCCGGGCGACATCATGTGGGAGGTCATCGAGACCCGCATGACCCCGCCGGTGACCGGCAAGATCGACGCCGCCGACCTGCAGCTCGACCGCGCCTACAAGGCGATCGCGCCGATGACCGACAAGCCGGTGAAGCTCGGCTCGATCTCCGCGCAGATTCTCGCTTTGATGTTGACCGACGAGCACTACGGCGACCGGCTGGAGCTGCTGTTCGACCTGTCGGCCGCGCTCAACAAGGAATATCACGCGCTCGCCGACGCCGGCGCGCCGCTGGTGCAGATCGAGGAGCCGGCGATCCATCAGGTGATCGCCGACCCCAACCAGAAGATCAAGCCGGACAAGTGGGTGGAAGCCTTCAACACGGAGGTCGCCGGCCTGCGCGGCAAATGCGAAGTGTGGTGTCACACCTGCTGGGGCAGCCCGGCGGCGCAACGCGTCGCCAGCAAGGACCAGTCCTACAAGGATGCCCTGCCCTATCTGAACGCGCTCGACGTCGACGTGCTCACGGTCGAAGGCGCCTTCAACCAGGGTCAGGATCTCGAACATTTCGGCAGACTGATCGGCAAGGACAAGAAGATCGCGCTCGGCGTCATCAGCCACCGCACGCTGCAGGTGGAGCGCCCGGAGGAAGTCGCCGCCCTGATCCGCAAGGCGCTGAAATATATCGAACCGGAGCGGCTGATCCTGACCAGCGATTGCGGCTTCGGCCGCGAAGGCATGAGCCGCATGCACGCCTATTACAAGATGGTGGCGCTCACGCGCGGCACCAATATCGT